>JAOUOQ010000107.1 GCA_029880275.1 Candidatus Aminicenantota bacterium
AAAGCAGATGGACCCCGAAGAGCTGGAAAAAGAGGTCTATCAAGAGCTGACCATCACCCTGTGTAAAGATTGTCGGGGCGGATTAATTGACTATCTCAGCGAAGCTGAGGAAGTACATTAGCCCGGTTTCTTCCTCACCCAGGTTTTGCCCTGCTCCAGTATGTGGACCACCGTCCATCCCTTCTCCTCAAGTGCCTGGGCGATAAAGCGGCGATGACACTTCCAGGGAAACCGCTCGGCACATAGCAGAGCGGTGGTAAATCTATTCGCCCATCGCATCACTTCCTCAACTCCCTCTTGAAAGCCAGTAGTCTGTGTATAGCTCTGATACCCTCCCCGGCGATAGCCCCCCAGCTGCTCACCCATATAGAGATACTCAATCCCTGAGGCTTTAAGGAAATGGGATAGATTGTCCTTATTGAAATGCTCCAGCTTACTCACCGGAAAGCGGCGGACATCTATCACCAGCTGGATATGATTAGCCTTTATCAGTTCGAGAAACTCCTCCTTGGAGCGAAGGCTGCTGCCCAGTGTATATATAATCTTATTAGCCAATATAAAGACTCCTCGACAATCTGTTAATCAAGGGAATAGAAAAATGAAATATCTGATGGCAACATCTTTTCTCAGCCAATAGCGGGAAAGTGTTTCTGCATACTGAATTATGAAATCTTCTCACTGATTAACGGTTGGATTTCCGGTAATGGAAGGGGCAATATCTACTCTAACTCAAAAAAGCTAAGCTGCTCATCCTCGTCAGATTTGAGTGTTGTTACTTTATATTCCTCCTCTATTCGCTGATAGCTCTTGATTTTTTCCACCAGCTCCGGGCTCCAGTTTCCCTCTTCAACCGCCTTGGCTAAAGCAGAAGTGCTGAGGTCGGAGACCTCCATCCACTTCCCTTCCTGCTTCAGCAAATCCTCCAGAGCTTTTCTCTGCTGAGCGTCATCACTGCCAGGGAATTTTGCCCTCTGGTAGACTTTCACCCGGAGTTTATTGTTCTTACCTCTGATTATCTCCACCCCTTCCCGCCTGGCGTAGGCGATGATAGCCTCTTTCAGCTTTTCCAGCTCAGCTTTAATCCTCCTCTTCTCAGCCACCAGCTCGGCGTAGAGGTTAACAAGCTGGTAGCCTTCTTCGGTCAAATACTTGTCGCTGGGGAGAGCGGTGAGATGTGCGAGGTGCTTCATAAAGGGACAAAGGTCGGGGTAATGACACCAGTAGCACAGCGCGCTCTCCACAGGAGGGAAGTCATCTGAAGCCTCAATCCTGCGGATCTGCTCCAATGTTTTTTCCTTCAGTTTGGTAAGCTGAGCGGGTGAGCGGGTGGACCGAAACTCCCGGTCAAAAGCCAGGTAATGCCACACCAGGGCGAAATGGCTTGCATCCGGCAGCATCTCTGTCAGGGCAAGCTGGTAAAGACCAAGCTGCTGGTCGGAATCAACCTCCTGCTGATTGGGAAGCTTAGAGGAAGTTTTGTAATCATGAACCTCGTAGATACCTTCGGCGGTCTGCGCCAGGCGGTCGATGTAGCCAATGAATTGATACTCACCGGGCTCATCCAGGGAAAATCTTAGTTCCTTTTCCAATCCGATGGTTAAAGAATCATCAAAGGGGGTATGGTGCTCATAATAGTTCTTGATGCACCTTCTGCCCATCTCCTTGTAATGCTCCACCGTGTATTCCTTTTTGACAATGCGCACCAGAGGATGCCATTTCCGGCTCCATTGCTCCTCGTAATATTCAATTAACTCGGATAAGGAGTTCTGCTTGGTAAACATAAGGTCTTTGTAAAGCTTGCGCAAAGTATCATGAACCTGGCTCCCCATAAAAGCCTCAATGTTCTCCGTCTCCCTTTTAATTCTATCAATATAGTGGAGTTTGTATTGCAGAGGGCAGTTATCAAAGGTGGACAATTTTGAATAAGAGTAAACAGGCATAAGGATAACCTCTCTTTTCGTCATTATATTAGCATACAACCATAGCCATTGCAAAAATTTTTACCTCCGACAATTTCCTTCTTCTAATAAGCATCCCTTAATGTTATACTCATAAACGATTTTGTTGAGAGGAGGTAAGGAGTATGGAGGCGCAAGAGAGAAAGAAGGCATCTTTGAAATTCCACGGCGGACTTGGAGGTGCAGTATTTCCGTTTTTCATAGTAGTAGGAGGGGCTCTCTATTTAGGCATTGCCCGGGTTCCCGACATTTATGGCTATTGGCCGACCGTCGCTTTCGCTCTGGTAGCGGGGATGCTTTTAGCTAAGAACCGTTATCGCTATACCGAAGTCCTCATCGAGGGGATGTCTCAGCCGATAGTTATGATAATGGTCGGCGCCTGGCTCTTCGCTTCGGTTATTGGCAATCTTATGTACGAGACCGGGCTGGTGGAGGCTCTGATCTGGATAAGCTTAAAAATAGGTCTTACTGGAAGGCTTTTCGCAGGAGCCACCTTCATTATAGCGTGCCTGGTAGGCACCTCTACCGGAACCAGTGTGGGTACCATCATAACCTGCACCCCCATATTATACCCGGCAGGCTACCTCCTGGGAGCTCATCCCGTGGCTCTTATGGGAGCTATCCTCGGCGGAGGAGCTTTTGGGGACAATCTATCTCCCATCTCCGACACCACCATTGCCTCCGCATTCACCCAGCGGACCGATATAGGAGGAGTGGTCAAAAGCAGACTGAAATACGCCTTTCCTGCCGGAGGTATCGCTCTCATCCTCTATATCATATTCGGACAAGGTTCCACTCCCATCCAGGAGGTGAATACCATTACCCAGGCTGCCAGCCCCCGGGGATTGCCTATGCTTCTGGTGCCTGTGTTAATTGTCATCCTCTGTCTCAAGGGACGCCATCTGCTGGAAGCCCTCTTCTGGGGAATGTTTACCGGTTGCCTGATCGGGTTACTCTTCAAACTGATAACCTTCAAAGACCTCTTCCGCCTGGAGAGGGCGTCGGGAAATGCCCAGGGGATAATCCTCGAAGGGATGAAAGGGGGAGTCGGCATATCTATTTTTACCATTCTCCTCATAGGACTGGTATATTCCCTGCAGGCTGCCGGCGTGATAGACAGGCTCATCTCCTGGGCGGAGAGAGTAATCGCCTCCGCCCGACAGGCCGAGTTTATAATGATGCTGAGCACCATGTTCACCAACCTCATTATGATCCAGAATACGGTCACCATCATCTCAGTGGGGGAGTTTGCCCGCCAGACAGGCGAACGGTTCCAAATACACCCTAATCGCCGGGCTAACATATTGGATGTCGCCGCCAATGTCTTACAGCATATTGTCCCTTATATGGTGACCGTGCTCATCGCCTCGGCATACAGCCAATATGGGGAGAAATACGGAGCGGCGAAGCTGACTCCTATCGCCATCGGGCTCCATAACTATCATAGCTGGATGCTCCTGGCGGTGCTGACCTTTGCCATATTAAGCGGCTACGGACAAAGGTTTTTAAAGGACGACCGTTAAAGGAAAGATAAACTCTGTCCGCCAGGTTAGAGAATTTCTTATTGACATCAGAGGAATTACTATATTAATATGAAAAAAATATTGGGCACCTCAGAAAAGGAGGTGGGTAACACTGGAAATCAGCAGACGAAAATTTCTCCAAGTGGGTGGACTCTCAGCTTTAGCTATGGGGATGGCTTCATACCTCACGGAGACAAGACCTTCCACTAAGCGCGTAGCCTCAGTGGAAAAGGGAGATGATAGCTCTCATCAGCTCCTGTGGAACCACGGAAGCCCTTATCTCGGCTGCTCGACCACCTATTTTAACAAACTGAATCCGACTGCTGAAGAACAGTGGCTGGAGATCGTCCACTTCCATATGTACCCCAAATGCAGGGATAGGTTTTTATTCCATCTATGATAAAAGACTCATTTAAATAAAAAGGACTAATACCGCCAAGGAGGAGGATATTGAAGGAATTTACCGATTTAGCGCTCGACACCGCCAGCCGTAAAGGCGCCTCCTATGCTGATATCCGTATCTGCTTTTACAAGGATCAGTATATCAGCACCAGGGACCAGATTGTTACCGGGGTAAGGGATTATGAAAATTCCGGGTTCGGTGTGCGTGCCTTTTACAATGGTGCCTGGGGCTTTGCCAGCAGCTCGCTTATCTCCATAGAAGAGGTTCAGGCAGTAGCCTCTCTGGCGGTGGACATCGCCCGAGCCAGCGCCATGACCATAAAGGTCCCTTTAGAGCTGGTTCCAGAGCCCAAATATGTTGACCACTGGCAAACCCCCTTCATCAAAGACCCCTTCAAGATACCCAACGAGAAGAAGATAAACCTGCTGCTGAAAATTAACGAAATAATGAGTAAGGTGAAAGGAATCAAGAGGTCCACCTCTTATATATCCTTCACCAGCGAACAAAAATTCTTCGCCAGCACCATAGGCTCTTTTATCGAGCAGCTCATAATGAGGTCTTCGGCTGGCTATACCGCCGTAGCGGTGGGCAAGGAGGGATTTGAAAGCCGCAGCTTCCAGGACTTTCCTCTCAACAGAGGTTATGAGCATATTGAAGAACTCCCCTTAATAGAAAATGCCCAGCGGGTAGCGGAAGAGGCGGTAAATCTCCTCACCGCCAAGGAGTGCCCCGAAGTGGTAAAAGACCTCATCCTCTCCCCTTCTCATATCTGCCTGACCATCCACGAGTCAGTAGGTCATGCCACCGAGCTCGATCGGGTGCTGGGTTGGGAAGCCGATTTAGCGGGCACCAGCTTTGCCACCACCGATAAACTGGGAAACCTAAAATATGGCTCCCCGTTGGTCAATTTCACCGGTGACCGAACCCTTCCTCACGGTCGCTCCACCTGCGGTTACGATGATGATGGGGTCAAGACCAAAAAATGGGATATTATAAAGGAGGGGATTTTAGTCGGCTATTCCACCACCCGGGATACCGCCCCTTATATTGGAGCCAAAGAGAGCAACGGCTGCAGTTATGCCGACAACTGGGGAAGTATCCCCATTTTGAGAATGCCTAATGTCTGCCTTGTGCCCGGGGGAAAGGGGGCTCCAACTCCCGAAGAGCTCATTGCCGATACCAAAGACGGGATTTACATTGACGGAATGGGGAGTTTCAGCATCGACCACCAGCGCCGCAACTTCCAGTTCGGTGGGGATGCCTTCTGGGAGATTAAAAACGGAGAGAAAACCCAGATGCTCAAAAATGTGACCTATCAATCGACCACTCCGGAGTTCTGGGGGTCGGTGGATGCAGTCTGCGGTGAGGAAGATTGGAAGCCTTGGAGTATAGCCGATTGCGGAAAAGGTCAGCCCGGTCAGCAAGGGCAGATGACCCACGGCAGTTCCACCATCAGGGTGAGGAGAATAAAGGTAGGAGGAGCGAGATTATGATTCTTTCAGAAACTGAAGCGAAGGCAATCCTGGAGAAGGTTATCAGCTATTCGACCGCCGATGAGACGGCAGCTGTTCTCACCGGGGGAAGCGGAGCCTTATCTCGCTTTGCCAATAATGCCATGACCCATAATATAGACAAGCGAGGCTTCTCGTTAAGTGTGACTGTGGCCTTCGGAAAGAAGGAGGGTTCCTCAACAATCAATAAGTTTGACGATGAGTCCCTGAAAGGAGTGGTCAAAAGGGCGGAGTCCATAGCCAGGCTCCTTCCAGAAAATCCCGAACATATGCCTCCCCTCCCCCCTCAAAAGTACCGGAAAATCGAAGCCTACTTCCCGGAGACAGCGGAGTTTGGCCCTATGGACCGGGCGAAGGAGATTCTTAAGGTTATCCAAGCCTGCAACCAAAAAGAGCTCATAGCCGCCGGTACTTTCTCCAATGGTGATGGCTTCATGAGTACCGCTAACTCCGAAGGGCTATTTGGTTATCATAAATCTACCAGCTGTGGCTTCAGCATCAGCGTGAGAACCCAGGATCGCACCGGTTCGGGCAGAGCGCAGCAGTCAAATGAAAGGAGAATAGGGGAGTTAAACCCCTCCCAATTAGCCGCCGAGGCGATAAGAACAGCCGAGATGTCCCGCAACTCCCGCCCGAAGGAGCCGGGGGATTATACGGTAATCCTAAAGCCTACCGCTATGATGGAGTTCTTTATTTATCTCCTCTTCGGATTTAGTGCCCGTGAAGCGGACGAGGGGAGGAGCTTCATGTCCGACCGCAAAACCGGCGGCAATAAGCTGGGTCAAAAGGTGTTCGGGGAAAACATCACCATCCGCAGCGCAGCTGCTCACCCAAAGCTCCTGGGTACACCTTTTGGAGGGGATGGGCTCCCCGCCGAGGACATCACCTGGGTGGAGAAAGGGGTGGTTGAAAATCTCAGCTACAGCAGGTATTGGGCAGCCCAGAAGGGGAAAGAGCCTACCTTTGCCATGAACTTTCTGATGGAAGGCGGTGACCATAACATAGAAGAGCTGATAAAAGATACCGAAAAAGGGATATTGGTAAGCAGCTTCTGGTATATCCGCATGGTGGACCCTAATAACCTGTTGTGCACAGGGCTGACCAGAGATGGGACCTTCTGGGTGGAGAATGGTAAGATTCAATACCCTATTAACAACTTCCGGTTCAACGAATCTCCGGTGGTGCTCCTCAACAACATAGAGAATATGACCAAATCCCAG
>JAOUOQ010000109.1 GCA_029880275.1 Candidatus Aminicenantota bacterium
CCTGAGGTCGGGGGGGCGGTTATAAGGCTCTTTTGGTGGATATGAGCCCTGGGTTTCCAATACCAGGGCAATTTCTTGACCTTTGAATTGGGAAAGGTCGATTGAATGGTCAAACCATCTTCGATGCGTTTTGTAGTGTTTTGGGTCTATATAGTCTGAAAAGAGGATATGCTCTTTCCCCTTTTTATCCACTGCCTTAACATAGAATTGAACCCCATCCCCTTCACCCCCCCAGGCATTCTTGAGAACTCCGTAACCAAAGCAGAAAACAGCATCCTCAGGCACATTGACCTTCTGGCTTACCTTATGAGGAGGAAAGGCAAGGATAATATTTCGGGATTCATTATTTATGGCGCCTTTTGTTAATTTTTTAATGTCCTTTTCTATCAGAATGCGCCGGATAAAAGGTATGTTAAGCAATAATATCTCATCAATTTCTATGACAGACTCTTCATTAGTGGGATCTAATCTCAGGATTTTGAGCCTCCCTGTCCAATTAGCGATGTCTTCGACAAAAATATAATAATCGTGAAACTTATCATCAGGAATAAACTCTAATAAATAGGCTGTCTTAAGCGAAAAATTGGGAAATTTATCGTTTTTCCAATATAAATAAGCCATATTCCCCATGGACACCTTCATTCTTATGAAAATTGCGGTTATCCGTGAACTGTCTATGTTAATAGGCTTTATCATATATGGGTCGATTCCCGTCGCTCTCATCCTCAATATGCCGTTTTTAACCTCAACATCTTTGATATCATTGGCAGGTATCCATCCTTCTAAGTCATTATTATTATCAAATTTAAACGATTGGACTATTTCTGTCTTCTTTTTTTGTGCTAACTGTTCTATAGATGGCTTATAGTAATCGATGAAACGATAAGGCACGGTGGTGATGGTGCGGGACTGACAGGCAGTAAAAAGCAAGGCTGCTCCCACGGCGAGCAGAAGACAGCTCAGGTAGCTAAATTTGAGCAATACCATAGATGGGACCAACTTTTATACAAGAAAACAAATAGTAAATCTGTTGGTCAAAATAATATATTAAAAGGTTTTTTATGCGGTAAGTAATAAAATGATATATATATTGAGATTATATATTAATTGTGGCAGGAATGCAATAATTATTGTAGATTATTTGTTTTATTTCAGATACCCCAGGGCTTTTAAGCGTCTTTTTAACTCCTCATCCAAAACTTGCTCTGCTTTTGTCTCGTATGGCAACAATAGCTTCATATTCTGATAGAGGAAGCTCTCCAGCTTCGTCCTTGCCAGTTTGGCTAATTCTGGATTTTGCTTAAGTATATTGGTAGTTTCTTTAAAATCATCTTTGAGGTTAAACAGCTCCTCCTCAGCTATATCCAGATTAACTCCATAAAACTCGGTCTGATGTTTGCCATTAAGTGAGCGGATGTATTTATAATTACCCCATATTATTGACTGCAGCCTAATATTTGAGCTTAGATCTTTTAATTCAGAAAATATGATTCGCTCAGCCTTGTAAGACTTTCCCTTTATTAAGGGAACTAAACTCACACCCATCAGTTTACTTTTATTAAAATCTTTTACTCCAGCTAATTCCAGAATGGTAGGAAAGAGGTCGACATGACTCACATAGGCTTCTATGGTATTTTTTCTAATCGTGGTCTGGGGAGCATATATAATTAATGGCACATGCATTAATTCGTTATAAAGAGAATGCCCATGCATGGCTCCAATGGGATGATGTTCCCAGAACGCCTCACCATGGTCTGAAGTGATTATAATAATTGTGTTTTCCCATAAATCTAACTGCTTCAATTTATCAAATAATAAGCCTAAATATTTATCTGCTTCCCAAATACCACCATCATATAGTGCTCTGATATAGGCTTTTTCCTCTTCGGTTGCGGTGTAGATTATGTCCTTTACGATTTCATAAGTTATAGGAAAGCGTCGGGAGTATTCTTCTGGAATGTTTCCCCGGTTGAGACTTTTTATAAAATAAGTGCTACCATAAGGGACATGGGTTTCATAGCTATGCATGAATAGAAAGAATTTATCCGTTCTTTTATTCTCCAACCAATTGGCAATTTTATTGTAGGTCTCCTTAATACGGTTTTTATCTGTTGAGATTAATTCTGTATAACTATCGAATCCCTTATCAAAACCGAGCGCATGATGCATAAAGCCGCCGCCTGTGAAGGCAACTGTGTCGTATTCTACCTGGCGGAGTTCTTCCGCGAATGTGTTCTCTCTGCGGTTTAAATAAGCTATCTCATGTATCGAAGATATACTCAAATGCTTTCCTGTAAACAGATTCGCGTGAGAAGGCACAGTTCTCGTGGAAGAAGCAAATGCTCTGGTGAACTTCACTGTATGATTGTTCTTCACCATCTTATCAATATTAGGCGATGTCTTACGCCAATAACCGTAGCAGCCTAAGCTATCGGTTCTCAAAGCGTCAAGGCTTATCAGGATTATATTGGGCAGGACTTTTTTCTCTTTAGCGCGATAGATGACGGGATTGCTCCAGACCGCATAATCGTATCTGGTATCGGAAGGCTTATCAGATAGTTTCTCACCCTTCCTACTTCCCTCAGTCTCCAATATTATTTTAATAGTCTGCCCGGCAAACTGGGACGCATCTACTCTGGCATCAAACCATTTTCTCTCATCCTCGTTGTTCTTGGGGTCGATATAGTGTGAGAATAGATTGTATGACTTACCATCCTTGTCCACTGCCTTAACAGTGAACTGCACCCCATCACCCTCTTTGAACCACGCCTTGGGGATTATTCCATAGCCGAAATCAAAAAAGGCATCTCTGGGAAAGCGAATTGTATGCTCAACTTTGAATGGCGGCGCAGCAAATATTATTCTCCTTAATTGACCACCTATATAATCCTTAAATACACCATTATCGATGCTTTCGAGCAATAATCGCTCGCCATATGGGATATATAAGAAAGCTATGCTATCAATCTCAGCACTACCCTCAGTGGCCGAAGGTCTGATTAAGATGCGCCTTATCGTTCTTTTCCACCTTGGGCTATCTTCTACAAAGATGTAATAATCATGAAAATTATTGTCAGAGATGATTGTGAATCTTTTACGGTTCCCAGATAAAAGAGGAGCTTTTTCTTCCAGTGACCAAAATAGGCTGCCCATATTACCGGCGGAATTTTTCATTCTCATTCTGACAGCGGTAATTTGGGTGGCAGGTAGATTCTTTTTGATTACAATACTCGGGGCATTAGCCTCGGCTTCGATATATAGCTTACCTGCCCTCACTTGAAATTTCTTCACACCTTGGCCCGGCTGCCAGCCCTCGGTATTACCATCCTCATTGAACTCATAAGAAGCAACTTCTTGAGTCTTCTCCCTGGATTTAACCATATTAGCTGTAAGTTTATAATGGTCAATAAAACGATAAGGCATTGTGGTAGTGCGGGACTGGCAGGCGGCAAAAAGCAAAGCTGCTGCCACGGCTAACAGAGGATAGCTCATATACCTTAATTTAGGCATTATAGCCTCCTTTTGATAATCTTTCTCCACATGCCATAATATCTCACTTTAGATATCCCAGGGCTTTAAGCCGGCGTTTCAGATCTTCATCCAGCATGATATTCTCCTCTTCCTTCGGGGGGAAGAGAAGTCCCTTTTTCTTCTCAATAAACCTCTGCAAAGCCTCCCTCAACCGTTCCACCAGCTCATTTTTTTGTTCTATCAGGTTTTTCCTCTCCCCTCTATCGCTTGTCAGGTCGAATAGCTCTTCATCCTCTATCTCTATCTTCAGCCTCTTAAAGGAGACCTCTTTCTCTTCATCGAGGGATAGTATGTATTTATGTCCCTCCATTATAATGGCTTGTAATCTTGAATCCATCATTATTTTATCTTTAACCTCGGCGAATAGAGGATAATTATCGTAATCAGACTCCCCTTTTATCAAGGGGAGGAGGCTGACTCCCATGATTCTCTTCTTATCGAAGTCCTTGACCCCTGCCAGGTCGATAATGGTGGGGAAGAAGTCAATCAGGCTCACTGGGGTCTTTATCACCTTTTGGGGCAACTTAATATGGGGAAGATAGATAATAAGAGGGATATGAAGCATCTCCTGATAAAGGGATTGCCCATGCATCGCCCCCAGGGGGTGATGCTCCCAGAACTCCTCCCCATGGTCGCTGGTGATGATGATCACTGTATTTTTCAACAGGTTTAAGCTGCTCAATTTATCCAGTAGTTTCTGCACATAGCGGTCTGCTTCCAGCACCGACCCATCATATAACGCCCGGATATATCTTTTCTCTTCCTCGGTAGCGGTGTAAATCAGCCTTTTTATCTCCTCGGAGGAGTCGTTAAATTTTTCAGCCAATGCAGGAGGGATTCTCCCCCTCTCCAGACCCCGAGCAAAGGTGGTTCGGATATAGGTGACATGGGTTTCGTAGGTGTGAAAGAGGAGGAAAAAGCTGTTTGCTCGTCTCCTATCCAGCCAGTCAGCCACCTTCTCATAGATTTCGTCGATCTTTGCCCGGGGGACTCTATCAGACTCATAGTAGCTGTCGAACCCCTGCGCCATCCCCAATTTATGGGAGAGCCAGATACCTCCGGTAACGCCAATGGTATTATACCCCGCTTTATGAAGAACCTCGGCCAGGGTTGTTTCCCGGTCAAACAGCCTCCCTTCCCCATAATGGAGATTCAAATTTAAGTGCCGGGAAGTGAACAGGCTCTTATGAGCGGGGAAGGTCCACGGGGCGGTGCTGAACGCATTCTCAAATAACACAGTATGAGGGTCTTCTACAAGTTTATCGATATTTGGAGAAGTCTGGCGCCAGTATCCGTAGCAGCCCAGGGCATCGGCTCGCAGGGTGTCCAGTATTATCAGAATGACATTAAGCTTATTTTCCTCTTCTTGACTATATATGATGGGGTTGCTCCACACCGCATAGTCATACCTTGCATCATCTTTATCTGAAGGTTGACCGGCAGGGAGGTCGCTTCCCATGGTTTCCAGCACGATCTTCAGCTTTTCTCCTTCAAAGGGGGAGAGGTCTATCTTGCCGTCGAACCATTGACGATGAGCTTTCTTTTGTTTTGGGTCGATATAATGGGAGAATAGCTGGTGGGTTTCCCCCTTTTTGTCTATCCCATTTATGGAGAATAAAACCCCATCCCCCTCTTTCCGCCACGCTTTTTGCATGACCCCATAACCGAAGTTGAGGACTGCCTTTGGCGGAATGCGAACTTTCTGTTCAATCCTCGAGGGAGGAGGAGAAAAAATGACCCTCCTCAGCTCATTTTTGATAAATGTCTCGGTGGGAACCCATTTAATACTCTGGTGCGAAAAGCTCTCCTTTAATGAGAGATTCACAAAGGAGATGGAATCTATCTCCACCTCCCCTTCGTCTCTTAAAGGGTCTAATCTGAAATGGCTGACCTTTCCTCTCCAGTTCGGAAATTCATCTATAAGGATGGTATAAGCGTGGAACTTATTATCAGGGGTGATTTTAAAGGGAGCTCTTATATTGGCTGAGAATATCCCTTCTTCTGATGAGGTCCAGAAGATTTCCGCTTCAGCCTCTTCCTCCGGCCAGCGCCACCCGGAGTGTTTCATCGCAATCCTCACCGCATTGATGAGGTCGGCATTAAGCTGTACTTTGACCATCATGTATGGGTCGTTATTTATGGATCGAAGCTTCAGCTTCCCCCCCTCCACCCTGAAGCGGTCTATCCCCGATATGGGCTGCCACCCTTCGGCATCTCCGTCCTTGTTAAATTGAAAGGAGTGGATGACCCTGGTTTTTTCCTTCAGCTGGGGCAAGTCAGCAGGGGGGGTGTAATAGTCTAAGAAGCGGTAGAGACGAGGCTCAACACGGGAGCGACATCCCGAAAGGAGAACTATCAGCCCCAAGATGGCGAATCCATAAAGTAAGTGCTGCCTTTTAATCACTGTTCAAAGCCTCGTCTTTTATTTCTGTTACTTTATATATCCCAGGGCTTTGAGCTTCTTTCTCAGCTCCTCATCGATCTCTTTCTCTTTTAAAGTCGTAAGAGGCACCAGCTTCGACTTCTCCTGGAAATAGCTGGCGAGCATTTGCTGCAGTTCTTTAGTTAAAGTGTGCTTGTCGAGGATGAGATTCCGAGTTTCTAAACTATCATCCCTCAGGTCATAAAGCTCTTGCTCATTGATGTGTACAGAGAGATTCTTCAACAGAGTTTCCTTGCCCCCGTCAAGAGACCTTATGTATTTATATCTGTCGGTTATAATTGCCTGAAGTCTTAGATTTAAATCTCTATCCTTCAGCTCAGCCAGTATGGGGTAGTTAGCATATCCCCCATCTTCTTCCATAACAGGCAGGAGGCTTGTTCCCATAAGCCTTTGTTGGTTAATCCCTTTAAGAGATAAAAGGTCAACGATGGTAGGGAAGAGGTCGAGCATACTTATCGGCTCTTCTATCTTATGGCGGGCTAATTCCAGCCCTGGGGTATAGATAATCAGAGGGACATGGAGCATCTCCCGGTAGAGGGAATAGCCATGATAGCTCCCGAA
>JAOUOQ010000108.1 GCA_029880275.1 Candidatus Aminicenantota bacterium
GCTGCTATTGATGAGCACTATATCGCACGGGTAGAAACGGAAAGAGTGGGGGAGTTTGATTTATCGGGGCGCTCTTACAAACTGGTAGTCAAGAAAATCTATCCCGAAGTTCGAGAGGGAAGTTTTGAAGTTGACCTGGAATTTGTTGGTGATGAACCCCAGGGTATAACGAGGGGACAGACCCTTCATATTCGGTTAGAATTAGGCTATATTTCCGAAGCCATACTCCTTCCCAGAGGGGGCTTTTACCAAACCAGCGGGGGAAACTGGGTCTATGTGGTGGATGAATCTGAACAAGTTGCCACAAAAAGAATGATTAAACTCGGACGGCAAAATCCACAGGTTTATGAAGTGCTTGAGGGACTTCAGCCTGGCGAGCGGGTCATTACATCTTCTTATGAGAGTTTTGGCAATATGGATAGGTTAGTGTTGAAATAAAACCGAAAGGCTAAAAAATAAAGGAGGAAGAGAATGATAAACACAAAAAATCTCACCAAAATATACACCACGGAAGAGGTAGAAACGACTGCATTGAATAACATAAATCTCGAAATCCAGCAGGGAGAATATGCGGCTATTATGGGACCATCAGGTTGCGGGAAATCCACCCTGCTCAATGTGCTGGGGATGATCGATAATCCCACCAGCGGGGAGTATAATTTCTTGGGAGAGGAAGTATCAAAATATTCCGAGAGACAGCGAGCCAATCTGCGGAAGGCTAATATAGGATTTGTGTTCCAGAGCTTCAACCTTATTGATGAATTAACTGTGTTTGAAAACATTGAGCTTCCACTTCTGTATCTTGGCTATTCTGCTTCACAACGCAAAAAGAGGGTCCATGAGGTTATGGAGCAGATAGGAATCATGCCCCGGAAGAATCATTTCCCGCAGCAGATATCCGGCGGAGAGCAGCAGCGGGTTGCCGTAGCCAGAGCCATTGTGGCAAAGCCGAAATTAATTCTGGCTGATGAGCCCACGGGAAATTTAGATTCCGCCCATGGTGAAGAAGTGATGAAGCTCATAGGAGAACTCCACGAAGCGGGCACCACCATCTTCATGGTTACCCATTCGCCTGATTATGCAGAATACAGCCAGCGCATCGTCCATCTCTTTGACGGTCATATTGTCTCTGAGAATATCCAGAAAGAGTTCAAAATATAGCAAAGTGCAAGGGTCTAAAGCTTTCAGCAGTCAGTAGTCAGCTATTAGCTATTAAAAAAATGAGAAAAAGCTTAGTAATGATAACTGAACATTGAGAACCTATGAGGAGTTGTATCATGTTTAAAAATTACTTAAAAATCGCTTTGAGAAATATTTGGAGACATAAGGTATATTCTTTTATTAACATAGCAGGTCTGGCTATTGGAATAGCTTGTTGCATCCTTATGATTTTATATATCCAAGATGATTTAAGCTTCGACCAATTTCATGAAAATAAAAACGAACTGTACAGAGTTGTTGGAGACTTGCAAATAGGAGACCAAATCTCCCGCTTAGCACGTACACCCAACCCCCTTGGCCCTACTTTAAACAAAGAATATCCAGAAATCGTTAATTTCACAAGATTTCAGGGATTCGATCATTGGCATGTGGAGTCTGGGGATAAACATTTTTTGAATGATTTGTTAGCTGTTGCCGATCCCACCTTTTTTGAAATATTTACATTTCCTTTTTTAAAGGGTAATCCGAAGACAGCTTTAATGGACCCGCTCTCTATAGTGATAACTGAGAATATGGCTAAGAAATATTTTAGCGATGACGAGCCTATTGGTAAAGTAATAAAAATAGGTTATAAGGAATTTCATGTAACCGGTTTAATAAAGAATATACCCCCTAATTCTCACATCCAGTTTGATGCAATGTTTCCCCTCAGTAATATGAGCTATTACTGGTCTGATAATTTTGAGAACTGGGAACGTTTAATGTATTATACCTATATACAGGTCCAAAAAAATACCTCTGGGAAAGATCTAAGCGAAAAGATTCGAGGGGTAGTAAAAAAATATAACCCTAAATTAAATTGTAATATATATCTTCAACCATTGAAAGATATTCATCTCCGATCAAATTACCAAATGGACCTTGATAATTACGGCAAAGGTAGTATTACCTATATCTATATTTTCTCATTAATCGCATTGTGGATTTTGCTCATAGGCTGTATAAATTTTATCAATTTAACAACTGCCCAATCTAGTGAGAGAGCAACAGAAATAGGAATGAGAAAAGTGATCGGTGCTCATAGAACAGATATTATTAAACAATTTCTTGGTGAATCCATTCTTTTAGCTTTTATAGCCCTCGTTCTCGCTATAGCTTGTGTTGAACTAATCCTGCCTGCTTTCAATAATCTATCAGGTAAAGAAATTACACTAGATTTCTCCGGTAATGTTCCTATAATTATGGGATTACTTGCAATTACGCTAGTTACTGGAATACTTTCCGGCAGCTATCCTGCTCTCTATCTTTCATCCTTTCAACCGGTAAATGTGTTGAGAGGTATAAGCACCAGGTGGAAAAGTCGTGGAGCATACATACGAAAAATCCTCGTCATAATTCAATTTACCGTCACGATAATGTTAATTATTTCAACAATAGTCATTTATAATCAACTACATTATATCCGAAATAGAGACTTGGGCTTCGATAAAGAAAACCTTATTTATTTCCCAGCTCGAGGAGCATTTTATGATCTCGATAGTTACGAAATTGTCAAACATGAGCTTCTACAAAACCCTAATATTTTGAGTATTACCAATTCATTTCCACCTTCAATTGGATTAGATGAAACTATTGACATCAATTGGGAGGGGAAAAATCCTAAAGAAGATATAATGATGCGAGTAACTAGGGTAGATTATGATTATTTAAAAACCTTTAATATGAAAATGTCACAAGGAAGGTTTTTTTCGAAAGAGTTTTCAACTGATCTCTCAAATTATGTAATTAATGAGGCTGCTGCAAGAGCAATGGAGATGGAAACACCGGTTGGAAAACGGTTTTGGCTTAGGGGTAATGAAGGTACAATAATCGGAGTAATAAAAAATTACCATTACAGTTCCCTTCACAATGAGATTGAACCTCTAATATTAAAATTTCGTGAAGAAGAAGCTTTTATTTGTATTAGAATTAATTCGGAAAATGTCTCAGAGACTATTAGTTTTTTAAAAAGAAAGTGGGATGAATATGTTGAGGGTGGATATCCTTTTCCATATGAATTTCTTGATGATACAATTGCCGACTTCTATAAAACTGAGCAAAAGGTAGGCATAGTTATTAAATATTTCACCATCCTTTCAGTATTTATCTCCTGTATCGGACTTTTTGGTTTAGCATCTTTTACTACTCAACAAAAAACGAAAGAAATCGGTATCAGAAAAATCCTCGGAGCTTCAATGTCAAATATACTTTTAATATTAACCAAGGAATATATTAAATGGGTACTTATTGCAAACATCATTTCCTGGCCTATTTCATTTTACCTAATGAACCGCTTACTTCAGGTTTACGCTTACCGAACAAATATTGGAATATTTACCTTTATACTAGTAGCAGCTCTTGCCCTGATTATCGCATTACTCACTGTAAGTTATCAGGCCATCAAAGCAGCACTCGCCAATCCCGTGGAGTCTCTGAGGTATGAATGAATTAACTCTCAGCAAGGAGGTTGCCCACTTACAACTGCAATATCATAAGAGGATAAGATTATGCTAAAGAACTATCTAAAAATCGCTTTCAGAAACCTAAAAAGATACAAAGGGTATTCCTTTATCAATATAGCCGGTCTGGCTATTGGGATGGCGGTTTGTGTCCTGATCATGATATGGGCACAGGATGAGCTGAGTTACGATCAATTCCACGAAAAAAGGGATCGCGTCTACCGACTCATTATGGATATTCAGGCCGGAATTAATTTACACACGCCACTTTCTTTGACTCCAGCAGCCAAGGCTATTGTTCGAGATTTTCCCGAAGTTATTAACGCTGTCAGGATTTCGAGACCTTCCAGAGTTACGATGAAATATGAAGATAAGGTATTTCAGGAGGAGATGGTCGGCTATGCCGAGAATTCGATATTTGACATTTTTACCTTTCCCTTTGTTAGCGGCGATTCAAAATCAGCTCTGGAAACCGCCTACTCTATTGTAATCACCGAAAGTATGGCAAAGAAGTATTTTGGGAGTGAGAATCCCCTCGGGAAGATTCTCAGAATCGATAATGAACAGGATTATGCTGTAACCGGTGTAGTGAAAGATATCCCTCAGAATTCTCATTTTACCTTCAATATGCTACGGTCCTTCGAAACTCTGTACAAGGAGAAGGATGTCAATGATGATAGATGGCTGGATATCAGATTCTATAGCTATTTGCTTCTTGATAAACAGGCGGACGCCGGAGAGCTCGAACAAAAACTGCCTGCATTTGTAGACAAGTACATGGGACAGCTATTGAAAGCTATTGGAGGTTCATTGAAATTTTTTCTACAACCGCTCGTTCAGATTCACCTTTACTCTGATTTTGAGCAAGATATATCGGTAAATGGCGATATTGCTTATGTTATCCTCTTTTCCGGAATTGCCCTCTTCATACTGATCATTGCGGGTATCAACTTTATCAATCTCTCCACGGCCCGCTCAGCGACTCGTGCTAAGGAGGTCGGGATGAGAAAAACACTCGGGGCAGTAAGAAGCCGATTGATCGGGCAATTTCTGGGAGAGTCTCTTATCTACAGCTATCTTGCAATGATTTTGTCTGTGGTGCTTTTAAAGCTGTTTATACCCCTATTTAATGGACTCATCGGTCGAGAGCTGAGTGCAAATTTTATCCAGGCACCGTGGCTCATAGCGGTATTCATGGGATTGGCAGCATTTATTGGCGTTTTTGCAGGGAGTTATCCTGCTTTTTTCCTCTCCTCCTTTCAGGCAGTTTCCGTGCTGAAAGGCCGTATAAAGGCTGGGGCCTCGAATTCCCGTTTTCGTAGGTCTCTGGTCGTCTTTCAGTTTGCCATATCAGTCGCGTTGATAATCGGGACCCTAACCGTATACAAGCAGATAGTCTTCATGAAAAACAGGAAACTGGGTTTTGACAAGGAATATGTTATTGTCATATCAGGGATGAATGACTCTATGCGGAAGTCTTATCGCTCGATCAGGAATGAACTGATGAATTTGCCAGGGGTGGTCGATGTCGGTGCATCAGATATCGTGCCGAGCAGAGGTCGCCTTGTGGCTCCCTTTCTTCCAGAAGGATTTGCAGAAAACCAGGTTCAGACAATGGATTATCTGGATGTTGATGCCCATTACATTCCTGCCATGGGCATGGAGATTGCGACGGGAAGGAATTTTTCTGAAGACTTTGGCACTGACCCTGATGAATCGGTCATCATCAACGAAACAGCGGCAAAAAAATTTGGTTGGGATGATCCTGTAGGGAAGAAATTCATATTCCGGACGGGTGAGGGAAGTGATAGAAAAACAATAAACATGTCTGTCATAGGTGTTGTGAAGGATTTCCATATGCGATCTCTTCGAGAGAGGATCGAACCCCTCATTATCTTCTATGACTACAGCAGCCTTCGGTCATTCTCGATTCGAATCGCATCGGACAATATTGTGCACACGATGAGTCTATTAGAGAAGAAGTGGAATGAATTTGAGCCTAACAAACCTTTCAATTATTTATTCCTGGATGATGCTTTTGATAGTCAGTACAGAGGCGAAGAGAAATTTAGGAATATCACATTATACTTCAGCCTTCTGGCGATCTTTATCGGGTGCCTGGGGCTCTTTGGGTTGGCTTCATTTACTGCGGAACAGCGCACAAAGGAGATCGGTATTCGCAAAGTCCTTGGAGCAACCAACTTAAATATCGTGTACCTGATTTCAAAAGAATACACATGGCTTGTTCTCCTGGCTAATATCATCGCCTGGCCCGTCGCTTATTACGCCATGAATCGCTGGCTTCAGAATTTTGCCTACCGCATCAACATTGGATTATGGACGTTTCTGTTAGCAGGCGCACTCGCATTTATCATTGCTTTGTTGACGGTGAGCTTTCAGGCTATCAAAGCAGCACTCGCCAATCCCGTAGACTCGCTGCGATACGAATAAACGGCGATAGACGATATAAATAAGCAGAACTAATAATACTGAAGGGAAACAGTGAGCGAAACCTGAAAAACTAAGAGGTGACTGGAAATATATTATCTGCCGATGAATCAAAAAGGGAATCAGGGTGAGTTATTGAAAAAACTGGTGGAGCTGAGGGGGATCGAACCCCTGACCTCATGACTGCCAGTCATGCGCTCTCCCACCTGAGCTACAGCCCCACCTTATAATTGTCCGCGGTGGTGAAAGGATTAACTTTTCTTCCGGTCGCTTGCCTCCCTGGAGGAATCTTTCTTACTCTTTGAACTTTTTACCGCTGCCGATTCCTTAGAAATCTCTTTATTTATCTCCTCAATCTTCTTTTGGCTATTCTTTAGCTCTTTGAAAAGCCTGGTGATCTCCCTGGCGTGCTTTTCCAGAGTGGGCTC
>JAOUOQ010000110.1 GCA_029880275.1 Candidatus Aminicenantota bacterium
CAGGGAATATTTTTAGGCTGAATGAAAAGATAACAATCTATTAAAGTAACACCAGCGGGGGCTTCGAAATCGAAATAAGCCGGCGCTGCGAAACGGTCGGTTATTCTATACTCCACTTCAGCAGAACAACAATCCCATAGCCATAAAAGGCAAAAATCTCCACACCACCTCTTACGAGTTCCCCGTTTGCTGCCAACGGCTAAAATCTAACGGAAGATTATTCCCCCAGGATATCTTATTTGTGTGCTATCTCCTTTTCGGTAAATAAATATTCCTTCAAGACCTCAGCAAATTTCTTGTCATTCCTTCGTATCCACTCCATGAGCATAGCGCAATGTTCCTTCTCCTCGTCACGATTGTGAGCCAGGATATTCTTCAAGGCTTCGTCTGGTGTAACATCAACTCGCTGTTGATATAAATCTACCGCCTGAAGCTCCTCCACCAGGGATTGAATAGCACAGTGCAAATCCTTGGTCTTAGGGGAAAGTTTTTCCGGAGCTTCTTGCATATATTGGGAATCGATTTTTTCACTTTCGGTGGCGGGATTATCAGCAGGGGCGGGGCTTCCCAATAAAAATCCAACCAGCAGCATCCCTCCCCCTATGATAAACAGCCCTATAAAGAGAGGCACTAAGCGGTTTCGCTTTTTCATTTTTATTCTCCTTTGTAGATAATGGCTCATTTATGTTATACAACCACACATTGGACTGGAAAGGAACCCTTTACTTCAGGTTAGTCGCCTCTTGATTCTCATCGGCTGGTTACAGCACACCAGGGTCCCTTTGCCGGTTTTTACCACGGTAACCTCCTGACCGCAGAGGTCGCATACATAAGTCTTCCCTTGTTGTGCCATTGCACTCACCCCCTTAGGTTAATAGGCTATTAACCCTCGTGAACTTACGCCGCAGTCAGCATGCCCACGAGAGAACAAGCTCAGCTCGCCTCCGCCCATCTGCTTTTCAGCTCTTCAATGAATTTAGCTCTTGAGGCATCTGTTGCTATGTGCTCCTTTACCTTACTCCAGGTATCTGAGCATTTTTTATAGCTCACGCCGACAATCTGATGGATTATCTGGTCGACTTTCTTTTTATTGGAAGAGGTTATCTCCAGGCCGGCTTCCGAAAAAATCTTATTCATATGCCTGAAATAACAGGACATAGCCCTCCCCCCCTTGGTAGAGGTAATAGTTATCTTTTTATGGTATTTACAGATGTATCTGGGTTATTGTCTATTTTCTTCTGCTTGGATGCTATATCTCCTCCAATAAGCTGCTAAATGTGTCATGGTGCTCCTCTTCATCTGCTAAAATCTGCCTGAACAATCTGTGAGTTGTTTCATCACCTTCTTTTCTGGCTTTCTCTATAATCTTTTTATAGAGCTCAATCGCTCCCTCCTCATCCTTTCTATCCCGCTCTATCATCTCCTTAAGGGTCTTCCCCACGAAGATGGGCGTTGGTTTGGTAGTTGGCGTCCCTCCAAGATAGAACAGTCTCTCAGCGATGGCTTCAGCATGTTTCATCTCGGCTATGGCTATCGACTTCAGCTCATCCTTCACCGCAAATGCTTTCACTCCGCTCCAGAGCACATGCTGCCACATATACTGGATGGAGACCTGCATTTCTCTTGCGATGGCGTCGTTTAACAAGCCTAATAACTCTGCCGATGCCTTCGGGTTTTTCATGGTTTCACCTCCTATATTACTTGGTTATATATTCGACTTATATATTTTATCCTTTAGATCCCCTAAGCCAGACGAAGAGGATACCCTAAGCAAATCAAGGAATCCCCTTGGCACATTTCCATACTACCTCAGGAACTTGGACACAAAGGGGGAGGTCTCACCTCTACGCATGAAGTGTCCAGAAGGACCTTCGCCTAAAAATTCAGAGAACCAGGACTCGTGTTCAATCTCCTCGCTTAGAATCGATTGAGACAGCTCGTAGGTGCGGTGGTCTTTGCCAGCGGTCAGGTTGCAGATATGGGTATATCCCCGCACTGCACATCTCTCAGCTTCCACCAGCACCGTCAACATTGCCTCGATGTCTGTCGGGTCTTTCGGCAGGGAAGCGGGTGGGCAAGCAGATGTATCGTGGAATACTTTCATGTCTTCGGGCAGTTTGCCGCCAAGTTCATAGATGCGGGGAACCAAGGCTTCAAAGTGGTTACGGTCCTCAATCCTGGCTGTCTCTGCAATCTCCTTGATCCCCTCGCCTCTCAGTCCGATAAGGTTCGCTCTAAGGATGGTGTAGTAGTAATAGGTTGTGAGCTCTGCGGCTGCATTCTTAACCAAAAGCTCCAGTAGCTGGTCAACATTGACCCCCGCCTTCTCCACCATCTCACGCGCTACCTTAGCCATGAATGCTCTCCTTTCTTTATCTTTCATCTTATTAATAATTCGAACCACATTTTTCTACTTTTTCACAAACATCACCTCCTTTCTTTGCTGCTTCTTGGTAGAGAAAGAATCGAGTTACAAAATCCAACAAACCAAGTGATTGGAGCTCATCAATTTACAATTTTTAATGAACTATTTTCTCTCTTTTAATTCATCATACTTGACGGCAACTGCCGCCAACTCCGTTGGTCAGACACAGGTAAAGTCTGCCGGGTAGAAGCAAAGGATAACTCATTTCCCTTTATAGTCGGAGAGTTTGACCTCCGTCACTCTTCCTTTCCAATAGGCTTTGGCAGTGAAATCGGGGGCTTCCTTGCCTACTTTTGCAGTCATAATGACTTCCTTACCTTTTTAGGGTCCCATCCAATTTGGATTGACTGTTCCACAATTAACCTATTTTTATTTGAACCTGCTGGGCATTCTAACAAACAGCAAGCTATTTGAGGCGCCCTTCAGCCGCAGACCATTTGATGTTCTTGAAGAAAGCGGCAATATAGTCCGCCCGCTTCAGCCCGTAATCAATCATGAACGCATGCTCAAATACATCCATTACCAGAATCGGCTGACATCCCGCCAGGTGACCGGTCTCGTGCTCATTTATCCACTGATTGATCAGTCTTCCGGCAACATTGTCCTGATAAAGAATTGCCCAACCAATCCCCCGCATGGAGCCGGTTCCCTTAAAATCTGCCTCCCAGCTCTCGTAGCTGCCAAAATCTTCGGTAATTTTTTTGTACAATTTGCCGGATTTATCCAGCTTTCCGTCGCCGCCTAAATTGTCGAAGTAGAACTCGTGGAGGCGCATTCCATCGAATTCAAATCCCATGCGTCGCTTCAGCTCGGCATATTCCGGAGTGCCAATCTTACCCCCTTTTATCATCTCGCCGAGGAGTTCCAGGAGCTTATTAGTGTTGCTCACATATCCCTGATAGAGAGTGAAGTGGTTGGTGAGAAGCGCTTCACTGAATCCAGGCATGCCCAGGAGATGCTTGTAATCTTTTGCCGTATAAGCCATTCCGCTCACCTCCTTTTCTTTTGGACCCTTGTAATGGAGACACAGCCCCGTCGTCTCTAAGCCGGGGATGAAGAGAGCATAATGAAAAAGCCCCGCCAGAGCTTTCAGAAAATCCCGTCTCTCCATCGCTGTGTCCTAAACCGAGAAGGTGGAAAGTTAATCGTCTGCAGAAGCCAGAAAGAGATACATTTGTCCCCTTCCATCAGCAATTAACTATATAAATTATTTCTCTTTATTAAATGAAAGAGTATTTATCTCGCTTCGCCTCAATTTTCAGCGACTGATGGTATTTATATCAAAATAGTATCGCCATGTCAAGGAAAAAATTCAAACTAAACAGGAGCCATCCCGCATAAAAGAGGCTCAACCTGCAAACCTCCTCTCACCCATAAAATAGCTGCCTTTAAAATCGAAAATTTATTGACAGAACTCATAATTGAGATTAATATTATTATAGAGGAGGCACTTATAAATCAAATAAACTGCGAGGTGGTGCCCTTCTGTCCATCGGAATAGGTAATGCTGCCTCGACAGAAGCCAGCACATAAATATCGGACAGGAAAACAGCAATCGAGTGCGGAAAAATTAGCCATACTTGAAACCTCATTATTTATGGAGGGGGGAAGGGGAAAGAATAGTAAAGCAGAAAGGAGGTGAGTGTATATGGCCATAGTCAGAAAAGACCCATGGGAAATAGTCCCCCGCTGGTGGAGGAGGGACCCCTGGTGGAGGGAGGTTGAGCGGTGGTTCGAGGAACCCTTCTTCCGTTCCTTACCTGCCAGGACGAGGCCCTACGAGATGGCCTGGGCACCCGCCATTGACATGGTGGAAAAGAAGGACAGCTATGTGGTAACCGCAGACCTCCCGGGAGTGAAAAAAGAGGACATCAAGATATCTGTCAAGGAGGACATCTTAACCATCCAGGGAGAAAGAAAGGTCGAAGAGGAAGTCAAAGAGGCCAATTACTACTGCTGTGAGCGGAGCTACGGAGCTTTCCACCGCTCCATTGAGCTCCCTTCTTCGGTGAAGGAGAAGGAGGTAAAGGCTGAGTTCAAGGATGGGATGTTGCATATCACCCTTCCCAAAGAGGAAAAGCCTACTGAAAAGGCGATAACCATAGAGGTCAAATGAACCTGAAAAAACTCTCCCCTTCCCCCCCCAGCAGTAAAAATATATTTACAAAAAGCCTCTTTTGTGGTAAAAATAATATCGCTTAAGGTACAAAGCTCTGAAGATTGAACAAAGGAGGGAGACAGCTCCTTCAGGGTAGGAAGCAGTGAGCTTCATTTACAGAAGGAGCCAGGAACAAAAAGAGCAGAGAAATTACCTGAAGAGAGGTTGCCAGCAAGGAGGCGATCTTACCGCAATTCTTAACCCATATATGAGGTATTACCAGGGCACACGAAACAAACGCTATCATAATAAATAAACCCAGCATGGAGATAAAAAAGATAATCTATTATGCCTATGATAGAGGATAAGGTAAAAAAACAACTCAGCGGTTTGCTTAGCAAATTAACCGAGGAGGTAAAGCTCATCTTCTTCACCCAGGAGATAGAGTGCCAGTTCTGCCAGCAGACCCGTCAGCTCTTAGAGGAGGTCTCCTCCCTCTCCGACAAGATTAAGCTCAATATCTACAATTTTGTTTTAGATAAGGATGCGGTAAAAAAATACGGCATTGACAAAATCCCAGCCACCGTTGTCGAAGGAAAAGTAGACTACGGGATACGGCTCTACGGAATTCCAGCGGGCTATGGGTTCACCCCCTTCATGGATTGCATCGCCGATGTCTCCCGCGGGTCTACCGACCTGTCAGCCCAGAGCAAAAAGACCCTCGCCGCCCTCTCCCAACCGGTCCACATCCAGGTCTTCACCAATCCTACCTGCCCCTACTGCCCCTTGGCAGTGCGGATGGCTCATAAACTGGCTATCGAATCCGACCTTATCAGGACTGATATAATAGAAGCTGTAGAGTTCCCCCACCTGATTCAGAAATACCACATATCAGGAGTTCCCAAGGTGGTTATTAACGAAAAGGTCGAATTCGTAGGTGCCCTTCCCGAAGAGACTTTTGTCGCTCAGGTAATAGAAAGCCAGAAGCTCCAAAAAGGAGGGAGTGTATAATAAAAGCCGTAAATTGATGCTCTATCTCAGTGGAAGTGAGCCCCCTCACAATAAAGGTTCATCAGGTGGAAAGGGCTATTACTTCCACCAGGCTTCACCTATAATCTATCCCTTTTAATTTTAAAGGAGGGAATGGATAATGGTAATCGACCCTGTATGCGGAATGGAGATTGAGGAAGAGGAAGCAGCTGCCAGCCGAACTTACAAGGGCAAGACTTACTACTTCTGCAGCCAGGCATGCCGGGAAGAGTTCGACGAAGCCCCCGAAGAATATATCGACGAGTATTAAAAAACAGACAGATAATACAGCCAGGCTCGACGCAACGATAGAGAGAGGAACACCACCGGGGGGATTGGGCTACTAAAAAGCCTCCATCGCTAACCCTGGAGTACTATTTTTAAAATGATTTCTACTCCTTAACAAGGAGGAAAGGAGGTATTTTTATGATGCCCAAAGACCCTGTCTGCGGAATGGAAGTGTCGCCTTCAAAAGCGGCTGGCTCCACCAAATATAAAGGAAAGACCTATTACTTCTGCTCTCTTGCCTGCAAGAAAAAGTTCGATGCCGACCCAGCTCGTTATCTCCGCCCTAAGCCACAGCCACCCATTACCAGAAAAGCCAAAGAGGTAAAAAAAGAAGCCGCTACCGCCGTGCTTGACCTCCCGGTGCAGGGGATGACCTGCAGCAGCTGCGCCCTCACCATCAAAAAGGGACTATCATCCCTGCCAGGCGTGGGGGAAACAGAGGTCAGTTTTGCGGATGAACGGGCAGCCATAAAATACGACCCCGACGCGCTATCCCCCCACCATATCATAAAAGCCATAGAGAAGCTCGGCTACTACCCCCAGATTGAGCGGGTAGTGCTTCCCATTGAGGGTATGACCTGCGCCACCTGCGCCCAGAAGATAGAAAAAGCCCTCCGCAGTCTGGACGGGGTGATAGAAGCCAGCGTCAGTCTGGCTGCCGAAGAAGCTGTGGTGGAATATACCCCCTT
>JAOUOQ010000111.1 GCA_029880275.1 Candidatus Aminicenantota bacterium
CGAATAGCCCAAGCAGTCGCTAGGCTTATCCCCCAGCACCCGCATATCCCCCCACACCTTGTCCAGGTCAATCACCCGCTGTCCAAAAAGCATCCCCGAGAGGGCAAGACTAAATACCAGAAAAAAAGAAATTTTGAAACTATTTCTCCATGACATGATAGAACCTCTTTGTTTTTTGGAATGGCAATTAGATATTAAGCAAATTTACACCTCCTGTTTTTCTAAGAAAAATAGATAATATATAGCTTAAATAGAAGAGTGTCGAGAGATAATTAACCTCCTCATAGTGCTCTCTGCACTTCTTTTTTACAATAGTTGTTCGATAATAATAGCACCTTACCGCTAAAAAAGCCAAGATAAAATTAAATTCCAAGAAAAACCAAATTGTATTTGTTATTAAACGATGGGCTAATTGAGTGTGAATTACAAGATATGTTTATATCTCGGCGGATAAAAATACTAAAAATATCTGAATATGGAATAGGCTACATATTCTTCAGGGATTTATCTATTTTTGATATTTTTTCTCTCCAGCAGGCTATACAGGGTGGGGAGCATAAAGAGCGTGAGCAGCGTGGCGGTGACCGCCCCACCCACCACCACGGTGGCCAGAGGTCGCTGCAGCTCTGCCCCGGTGCCCAGGGAGAACAGCAGAGGAGTCACCCCCAGCACGGTGGTCAGGGTAGTCATGATTACCGGGCGGAGTTTGGTCATCGCCCCTCGCAGCACCGCCTGCTCAAGGTCGGAGCACCTCCCCCTCTCGCGGTTTATATGGGAGACCATCACCACCCCATCAAGCACCGCCGTGCCAAACAGGACAATGAACCCTATGGAAGCGGGGACACTGAGGTATTGCCCGCTGAGGAAGAGCGCCAGAATCCCTCCGATGAAGGCAAAGGGTATAGCCAGGATGATAAGGAGAGCATACCGCAGAGAGCGGAAGGTGGTGGCCAGCAGGATAAAGATGAGAATGACGCTGATGGGAATGATAAGAGCCAGGCGGCGCATGGCTCTTTGCTGATTTTCAAACTCCCCTCCCCAGGTGATAAAGTAGCCGGGGGGGAGCTTTACCTGGTCGCTTACCTTCCGCTGGGCTTCCTTCACCCAGCTCCCGATGTCCCTTCCCCGCACATTGCACTGGACGATTATCCTCCGCAGGTTGTTCTCCCGGTTTATCTCCCGGGGTGCGATCACCTGCCTGATGGCTGCTAAGCGGCTGAGGGGAATCCGCTGACCATCGGGGGAGCTTATGAGGATGTTGGAGATGCTGAGCGGGTCCCGGCGGAACTCGGGCAGGAAGCGGAGGAAGATGTCAAATCGCTGGTGCCCCTCAAAAACCTGACCGATCACCGTCCCTCCCACCGCCGCTCGCACCACATCCATCACCTGGGAGGTGTTGATACCATAACGGGCGATAGCCTGGCGGTTGACCTCAACTTCCAGGTGCGGCTGCCCGGTCAGCTGCTCCACCGCCAGGTCCTCCACCCCCCGAACGGTGGAGACCACCCTCTCTATCTCCGCCCCCTTCTCCACCAGGAGAGAGAGGTCGTCGCCGAAGAGCTTGATGGCCACCTGCGCCTTAATGCCCTGAAGGAGCTCCTCCTGGCGTTCCTCCAGGGGCTGGGAAAAACTAATCAGGATGCCGGGGAGCTGGTGGAGCTTCTCCCCCATCTTCTCTATCAGCTCATCCTTAGTCTTTGCCGTGCTCCACTCTCTGCGGGGCTTAATCTCTGTGAACAACTCAGCGTTGTTGACCATCTCGGGGCAGGCTCCCACCTCAGACATCCCAATTCGCGAGATAATATTCTCGGTCTCGGGAAAGGTGAGCATCACTTTCTCTATCCGCTGGCAGATGTCCGCCGCCTCTCTCAGCGAGGTGCTGGGAGCCATAGTCACCCGGATTAAGAGGTATTCCTCATCAAGCGTAGGGGTGAACTCGGTGCCCAGGAAGGGGATGATAGCCAGGGAGATGGCAAGGACGGCGATGGCGATGGCGATGGTGGTTTTTCTATGGTGGATGGCTTTTTGCAACAGGGGGGAGTAGAGCCGCTTCAGCCAGGTGAAGAGGGGACTCTCCCCCCTTTTGGGCGTGCTTCGGAATAAGAAGCTGGCTAAAGCCGGGACCAAAAACAGAGCGAATAGCAGGGAACCTAAGATAGCAAAGCTTATGGTCATTGCCATGGGGGTGAACAGTTTCTTCTCCATTCCCTGCAGGGTGAACAGTGGTAAGAAGACGACGATGAGGATAAAGACGGCAAAGGTTATGGGGCGCCCCACCTCCTTAGCCGCCCCTTTTATAATGCCAGCCCCCTTGTTGCGAAGAGGAAGATTGCTGGAGAGGTGTCGGTAGATGTTCTCCATCATCACCGTTGAGGGGTCGACCAGCAACCCTATCCCTATCGCCAGACCCCCCAGGGACATCAGGTTGGCTGAGAGGTTGGTGGTATTCATCAGAATAAAGGTCAGGAGGGAACAGATAGGGATGCAAAGGATGACTATAAGGGCGCTCCGCAGGTCTCCCAAGAGGGGCACCAGCACCGCGATGACCAGGAGGATGCCCAACAGCAGGGCATTCTTTACCGTCCCCACACACCGGGCTACCAGCACCGATTGGTCGTAGTAGGGGCGGATGGTGACCCCTGGGGGAAGGATGTCGTTTATCTCCTTGATCTTGTCCTTGACCCGGTTGATTACCTCCGAGGTGTTCTGGTAGACCAGCTTAAGGACAATTCCGGTTACTATCTCACCCTGTCCATTGCGACTGACCAGCCCCCGGCGGATGGCGGGTCCTATACGCACCTGAGCTACATCCTTGACATAGAGGGGGACCCCACCGCGGCTGGTGACGATGATGTTGGCGATATCGTCCAGCCTCTGTATCCTGCCAATACCCCTTACGATGTACTCCTCATCCCCCCGCTCTATGTAGCTGCCGCCGACATTGAGATTGTTCTCAGCCACCGCTGTGATAAGCTGGTCCAGGGTAAGCTGGTATTTCAGAAGGAGGTCGGGGTCGACCTCTATCTGATACTGCTTGACCTGCCCCCCGAAGCCGAGGACATCGGTCACTCCGGGGACGGTTCGCAGGATGTATTTTACTATCCAATCCTGGATGACGCGGAGCTGCATCAGGTCGTAGCCCTCACCCTCAATGATATAGGAGAATATCTGCCCCAGCCCGGTGGTGAGGGGACCCAATTGAGGGCGACCGTAGCCCGGGGGTATCTCCTCTTGAGCTTTCTGAAGGCGCTCAAAGACCAGTTGGCGGGCTTGATAGAGGTCGGTTCCCTCTTTGAAATATACCGTCACCCAGGAGATGCTGAACTTTGACTGGGAGCGGATGACAGTCACCCCCGGCAGGCCGTTCATGGAGACCTCTATGGGATAGGTGATATGCCTCTCCACCTCTTCGGCGGCTAATCCGTGGGCTTCGGTGAATATCTCCACCATCACCGGGGTTATGTCGGGCAGGGCATCGATGGTCAGATGCTGATAAGCGAAGATACCTCCCCCTATTATGAAGAAGGTAAAGAAGACAAGAAGGAATCGGTGGCGGATGGACAGCTCTACTATTCTATCAATCATCGGGCATCAGGAAAGGGCTCAATAATGGTTGACTCCGAATTGCCCCTTCTCCATCTCGGCTTTGAGAACATATCTTCATCTTCCCAGATGACAGCTGATTAGTGCTCCTCTGCGAATCGCCCCTTCTCCGTCTCAGCTTTGAGAAGGAAGCTCCCTTTGGTCACTACCACCTCATTTTCCTTCAAGCCCTCGGTCACCTCAGCCAGGGTTTCGGTCTCCCTTCCTAGCGTGATTTCTCTTTTTTCGAACCTCCCTTTACCTATTACCACGAAGACGAAGCTGTGTTCACCATCAGTTTGCACTGACTCTTTAGGTATGGTGAGCACTCGCTCCTGCTCCTCGGTAAGGATGGAGATGGCGGCGAACATCTCTGGCTTTAGTTTTCTCTCCTGGTTGTCAATCTCTACCCGGGCTTTGACCGTGCGGGTGGAGGCGTCCAGGAGGGAGCTGATGTAAGTTATCACCCCATGGAAGGTCTCCCGAGGGTAGGCAGCTACGGTGACCATGGTGGGCAGACCTTTCTTTATATGCGCCAGGTCTTTTTCGTAGATGTCCACCATGACCCATACGGTGGACAGATCGGCTATGGTGAACAGATCGGTCTGGGGGTCAACCATCTCACCTAAAAAGGCTTTATGCCGCTCGATAATCTCCCCGTCTATGGGAGACATGATGGGGAAGGTCGATTTTACAGCATCGGGCTCCTCCCGCAAACGCTCTATCTCCTGGGGGGAGAGCCCATGGAGCTTCAGGAGGTCTTCACAGGCTTTGAAGCTGATGATGGCTTCCTGATAGGCAGTCTCCGCTTCGATCATATCCTTCTGGGGAGCAATGTTAGCCTCAAAGAGCTTTTTCTCCCGCTGGTAGTTTGCCTCGGTGAGGTGAACCTTAGCAGCCGCTTGCAGATACCTGGCTTTCAGCTCCCCTAACTCCAGGCTGTCCAGGACTAAGAGCTTCTGCCCCCTAATAACCTTGTCCCCAAGGGTGACCAGCACCTCCGCCACCCTCCCCGAGGTGCGGGGGGAGACATCGGCATGACGGTCTTCGTTCATAACTATCTTGCCGGTGGCTTTGATGGAGAGGGAGAGAGCGCGATAAGAGGCTGTATCTGTCCCTAAGTTGAGATTATCTAAGGCTTCGGGCTGGAGCTCAATTATGGAATCGTCGGGTTGAGCTTCCTCAGAGTGCTCGTCTGCTACCGGTTGTTGGGGATTGGTCTGAGGGGGAGTATTCCAGCGGTATGAGAGAAGGAAAAAAAGGAGCCCTACCAATATCGCTGCTGATATAATAACGGTTACCTTTTTCAGCACGGATGAGTAACTCCCTTCATGTGCCACGCACAGGCATTTTATCCCATCTCTCTATAATAGTCAACCTGCAAGGAATGGCGGGAAAAGTATCTATTGAAGGTGCGGCGAAGATGCAGACAGAAACTTCTCCACTGAAATCCTCAGCCTGCGAAGGTATAAGCTTTGCTGAGAAGACGGCTCAGAACTTGTTCCCAATCCAGAAGGAGGTACGCCACTCTGGTGCAAAGGATTTGAAGTCGGTGGGACGGGCAAAGTCAAAATGGAGCTCGAGGGGTCCGAAGAAGAAGTTGACCCCAAAGCCCACCGAGCACCTCCCATGCTTCAAGCGGTACTTGTCATCGGGATCGAAGAACTGGAAATCTTCATCGTGGAACCAGGCCGCACCAATATCGGTGAAGAGCACACCTCGAATCCCGCGGAGAGAGAATCCGATGGGGAACCTTATTTCATCTACGAGTGGGAAACGGAGCTCCGCATTGGCGAAGAACGCCCGGTTTCCGCTGAATGAATAGTAATCAAAGCCGCGCATGGTGTTGGTTCCCCCGAAGAAGTACACATTGGGAGCCTCCCCCATGCTGTATCCCCCGAATAAGCGGAAGGCGAATAGTGAGCCGCTGGTCAACCTGATGTAATTTCGGAAGTCGACGGTAAAGTCGGCAAATCCCATCAGCCCCTCCCCTAAATTGGGGCTGTAAGTGACCGATAAGTTGTATCTTCTGCCAGAAAAGGGACCGAAGAACTTAAACAGGGTGGTATCCCCTATAAAGGAGAATCCCAGGGGGACGAACTTCCCACTGACAAAGCGGCTCTTTAATCTCTGGAGGTTTTGAAATTGTGGGTCAGAGGTCTGGGCAAGCAGATAGGATGGTGTATCATAGGTGCGGTCAATATAGCCTACCGAAAACTCAGCCCGGTGGAACTTGTCAAGGGGGTAGTTGAAGAACAGGTTGCCCCCGATATGCTCCACGGTGAGCGTTTCCAGAACCTGGTTCCGAACCTCCTGTTGGTAGAGATAGAAGGGGGAGAGGAAGTAGTATTTGAAGTCGAAGACCTCCAGGCGGTAGTTGAGGCGACTCTGCTGGTTCAGATAGGTGAAGCCGATATTGCGGTAGGTTCTCACGGTGTTGAATATGAGCTGAAAGCGGTGGTCGCCCAGCATATCGGAGAAGGAAACCATAGTGAAGCTGAGGAGGGTTCCATCGGAGCTTACTCCTCCACCTACATTGATGTTTTCAACAAAGAACTTGTAAGCAGCCTGTTTGCTCTTCTTCTCCTCTTCCACGGTGTAGGTGATGGTCGGCTTCACCTGAGTTACTGGCAGGGCTTCCTCTTCCGTTACGGCTATGGGCTCTATCTTATAAGAGCGGATAGGCTTGTCGAGGTTCATGGTGTAGAGCTTATACATCCCTTTTAAGAAGGAGATGTAAGCAATCTTTTTACCCTCACGGTCGACGGGGGTGGGAGAGAAAGCACCCCCCA
>JAOUOQ010000112.1 GCA_029880275.1 Candidatus Aminicenantota bacterium
CAGCCATTCAGGCAGGAGTGCTGGGCGGAGAGGTGAAGGATATACTACTTTTAGATGTCACCCCTCTATCTCTGGGAATAGAAACCCTGGGAGCGGTGTTCACCAAGCTGATTGAGAGGAACACCACCATCCCCACTCGCAAGGGCGAGATCTTCTCCACAGCGGCAGATAACCAGACCAGCGTGGAAATCCATGTTCTCCAGGGAGAGCGAGAAATGGCCGGAGATAACCGCACCCTGGGTCGATTTCATCTGGTCGGTATCCCACTTGCGCCCAGAGGGATTCCTCAGATAGAGGTCACCTTTGATATAGATGCCAACGGGATTTTAAATGTCTCGGCGAAAGACCTGGCGACGAACAGGGAGCAGAAGATCACCATTACCTCCTCCAGCGGTCTGGTCAAAGATGAGATTGAAAAGATGGTGAAAGAAGCCGAAGCTCACGCCAAGGAAGACCGCAAGAAGAGGGAGGAAGTAGACCTGAGGAACCAGGCAGATGCTATGGCCTATAACACTGAGAAAATACTCCGAGAGAACCGTGACAAGATACCCGACTCCGATGCCAAGGAGATTGAAGCAGCAATTGAGGAGACCAAAAAGGCGATAAACTCCGGGAGTAAAGAACAAATTCAAGCTGCCCTTAACCGGCTCACCAAAGCCTCCCATAAGCTGGCAGAAGTGATGTATCAAAAAACTACCGCCCAACAGCAGGCTTCCGCTCAATCGGCAGAAGGGGCAGCTGATACTGGTACCAAGAAGGAAGGTAAACCCGAAGAGGAGGTCATCGACGCCGAGTATACCGATGTCGATGAACAGAAGGAGAACTAAACCCTTCTATCCCTTACCTCATGGGGCATAAAAATCACGAAATAGAAGGACACACTGCCAATCATAGACGCTCATGCGCCAATAATGTAAGCCTGGCAGCTTAGCAGAGGAGCTACACTTCCCCATCACAGAGAAAAAGACTTCTGCTGGAAAAGGTAAGAAGGACTCGCAGGATCCCCCCGTTAAACTGGGAAAGAGAAACATATGCTTAGCAACGAGGTATCAAAAAATCCATGATGAAGGAGGATTATTATCAAATATTAGGGGTCGATAAGAATGCCTCCTTGTCAGAGATTAAGAAAGCTTATCGGAGGTTAGCCCGCAAACACCATCCCGACATCAACCCCGGTGACAAGGAAGCAGAAAGGAAGTTTAAAGAGATATCAGAGGCTTATAATATTCTCAGTAACCCGGAAAAACGGAAGCAATACGACCAACATGGCTTTATGAGGGAGGAGTATATCCCCAGGGAGGGGTTCTCGGGATTCGGTTTTGAGGGTTTTGAATCCACCCGTTTCAAAGAGGGAAACCTGCGAGATATTTTTTCCGACCTTTTTAGACAGAGAAGTGCCGAGCCTACCATCCAGCCCCAGAGGGGAGCAGACTCACAGTATCCCCTGACCATCAGCTTTATGGAATCTATAAAAGGTCTGACCGCTACCATAGGCATCCTCAGAAGAGTCCACTGCTCCAGTTGTGCCGGGAAAGGAATACTGGAAAGCATCAAAGAGCGGGTATGTCCTCAATGTGAAGGCACAGGGGAGTCATCTTTCATGAGGCAAATGATGAAGCTCTCCTTCGTCTGCTCCCTTTGTGGAGGGACAGGCCGGGTGAAGGGCGAAGCCTGTGCTCAATGCCAGGGACAGGGGTTGGTCAATAAGCGAGAAACCATCAAGGTGAAAATACCTTCGGGGGTGGATAATGGCTCAAAAATACGGGTGGCGGGCAAAGGAAATAATGGCGCAGGGGGAGGGCCACCTGGCGACCTGTACATTGTAATCAATGTCACCCCCCATCCCCTCTTCACCAGAAAGGGAGACAACATATTCTCGCAAATCCCTATTACCGTGGCAGAGGCGGCTTTGGGGGCGAAGGTCGAGGTGGAAACCATCGATGGTCGGGCGAGCATGCGTATACCTCCCGGCACCCAGAGCGGTCAGAAGTTCCGGCTGCGGGGCAAGGGTGCTCCCTCTCTGAGAGGTAGTGCCAGGGGAGACCATTTCGTAGAGGTCAATATAGTTCTCCCCAAGGTGCTCGATGAGCGCTCCAAAGAACTCCTGAGGGAGTTCGTCCGACTGAACCCTGATGACCCCCGGGTAAGCCCTTGAAGGAGCGTCACATGAAAGGGAAAAGAGAAGCCTACTATATGATAAGCGCTGTCTCGCGCTTTTACAACATTCATCCCCAGACCCTGCGGTTGTATGAGCGGGAGGGATTGCTCAAGCCCTCTCGCAGTGATGGAAACACCCGCCTTTATTCCGAGGAAGACCTCCGACAGTTGGAGGTTATCCTCAACCTGACCCGGGAGCTGGGGGTGAATCTTGCCGGGGTAGAGGTCATCTTAAATATGCGGAAGAAGATTGAAGAGATGCGGCGCGAGGTCAACAAATTCATTAAGCTGCTGCGGGATACCTTTAGCGAGCGGATGGAATCCTCTACCGAGCCGGATACCCTGGTAAAGGTTACTCCTCCTAAGGTAATTAAGGTCGAAATCGAACCAGAGGAGGACTAATGCCTCTGAAAAAATACTATCAGGGAGAGTTATCATCTAACTCCCTTAGGCTCTACCTGAAGGAAATCTCCAAAATACCGGAGATTAGCCCTGAGGAGGAGAGAGCTCTGGCCGAACGGATTAGACAGGGCGACGAGCAAGCTCTCCGAAAGCTGGTAGAAGCCAACCTGCGGTTTGTGGTCAGCTTTGCCAAAAGGTATCGGGGCACCGGTCTCTCATTTCTCGACCTCATCAACGAGGGGAACCTCGGACTCATTGAAGCCGCCAAGCGGTTTGACCCTGAAAAGAAGGTCAGGTTCATAACCTACGCCGTATGGTGGATCCGCCAGGCTATCATCCATGCCATTGCCGAGCAGAGCCACACGGTGAGGCTGCCCCAGAAGCAGGCCAATCTACTCCATCGCTTCGGGAAGAACATAGCTCAGCTGACCCTGAAGCTTCAGCGCAAACCCTCCACCGAAGAGATTGCTGAATATATGAAGATCTCTCTAGACGATGCCACAACTTTATCGCAGTTGAGAAGCGAGGACATCTCCCTTGATGATAAGCTATCCGAGGAGGAAGACTTTGAGCTGAGGGACACCGTCCCTCAAAAGTCCATTCCCCCGGTTGATGAGGAGCTCATCAAAAAATCAGTGCAGAGAGAGCTGAGAGAGATGGTAGAGACCAAGCTCGGCCCCAAAGAGAGAGAGGTAATCACACTGCGATTCGGATTAAAAGGTAAAGAGGGGATGACCCTGAAGGAGATTGGTGATATAATGAATCTGTCCCGCGAGAGGATTCGTCAGATCCAAAGCGCGGCTCTGGAAAAGCTCAAAAGGTCCAGCAAGCAGAGGAAACTGGCCGGCTCCCTAAACTGATACTCTTAAAAACCTGAAGACGATAAGCAAGGAAAGGGAAACAGATGAACCGAGATTCCATCTGTCCCATATGCAATGATAGCGGGTGGCAGATAATCGGAGAAGGTGAGCAACAGAAAGCTGTCAGGTGCCAATGCTTCCTGAAGAAGCGAACCGAAAGACTGCTGCAAGAAGCCCGCATTCCCAAACGCTATCAGCACTGCACTCTGAAAAATTTCAAAACCCCCAAGCAGGACGAGCTCTGGGTAGCCAAAGGAAAAGCAAAGGAGTTTGTGAAAGACTATCCCAATGTTGATATGGGGGTTCTCCTTATAGGTCCCTGCGGAGTCGGTAAAACTCATCTGGCGGTGGGAATTGCGAAGGAGCTGATAGAGAAAAAGGGAATGCCTTGCTTGTTCTATGATTTCCGGGACCTTTTACGCGAAATACAGGACAGCTATAATCCCATCTCCGAGAGCTCGGAAATGCGCGTTTTAGCCCCCGTGCTGAAGACCGAGGTTCTGCTGCTGGACGAACTGGGGGCACGGCGACCAACCGATTGGGTAAAAGAAACCATCGACCATATACTTAATTCACGATACAACGATAAAAAAATCACCATCATAACCTCTAACTTTCTGGATAAGCCCAAAGAGAAAGACCAGTACTCTCTGGAACAGCGCATTGGCAGCCGCCTCCGCTCCCGCCTCTACGAAATGTGCCGCACGGTGGATATGAATGCCGATGATTATCGCAAGAAATTTAAGCCCCAGGGATTCAACATTATAAAGTAAGCGAAAAGCCGAGGTCCCCCCTTTCATACTGAACAAGAGCTACCCCTATAATCCCCGCCGTCTCGGTGCGCAGAATTCTCCTCCCCAGCCCGGCGGTGATGAAGCCCCACTGAAGACTCAACTCAATCTCCCTCGGCGACCATCCCCCTTCGGGTCCTACCATAAGAACCACTTTATTTTCTGTCGTCCCCTTTAGCGCTTCCTTAAGACCCCTCTCCGCCCCCTCGCACAGAATTATCTTTAGACCCGAGAGCGATGCGAGGTCGAGCTCCTCCAGGCGGGTAATAGGGCTGACCAGAGGTATTGAGCGCCGCTGCGATTGTCTGCATGATTCCAGGGCGATACGGTTCCAGCGAGCCACCCTGTCCGGCCTGGGGAGGCGTACAATGGTCCTTTCGGTTATCAGAGGTATGATCTTCCAGACCCCCAGCTCTGTAGTCTTCTGCACTATGAGGTCCATCTTCCTCCCTTTAGGGAGCGCTTGAAGCAGGGTTATCTCGATTGACGGGGGAGCAGAAATAAGGCACTTTTCGACGAGAAGAATGACAGCCCTATCCTTTCGGATTTCGGAGACCTTACCTTCAAACTCCCTCCCTTGTTCATCAAAAACCCTCACCTTATCCCCCACTCTGCCCCGCCGCACCCTGACAAGATGATGAAACTGCTCGCCGGAGAGAACCGCGACCCCTTTTTTGAGCTCCTTACTGGTCAGATAAAAGCGGGGTGTAGTCATATGGTAAATGCTCCTTCCTCACCCTGGGTTAGCTTATTTCTCATCGGGATAGAATCTCTTTGCCAACCATTTACCCTATGAGAATCGACAGCAGGAGTAATTTCAGGGAAAGTCAAAGGAAAGATAGAAGAGAAATTTTATATTTAACCCTTAAGAAACTCCTTTACCTTTTGAAAGAAGTCCTTATCATCAGGGCTGGGAAGCTTCTCCTCGGTGGCCGCTAATTTCCGGAAAAGCTCCGTCTGCTCCCTTGTCAGACGGGAGGGGGTGTGGAGAACTATCTTTACAAATTGGTCTCCCTTCCCATAGCTATGGATGTCATTTACTCCCTTACCTTTCAGCTTGAACATAGTGCCCGATTGAGTTCCAGCTGGCAGGTTGAGCTTGACTCTTCCGTTTAATGTGGGAACCTCAAGCTCTCCGCCCAAAGCCGCCTGGCTGAAGGTGATGGGAATCTCGCAGTAGATGTCCTTTCCCTCACGGCTGAAGAAGTGATGCGGCTTCACATTGATGACCACATATAAGTCCCCCGGCTGACCGCCACGCATTCCCGCTTCCCCTTCTCCCTGAATGCGGAGGTGGGTGCCGTTATCCACTCCCGCCGGAATTCTAATAGACAGGCTCTTCTCTTTGCGCATCCTGCCGGTGCCCCTGCAGTTCGAGCAGGGATTCCTTATCACCTGCCCGCTGCCCTTGCACTGGCTGCATGTACGACCAATGCGAAAGAAGCCCTGCTGATAAAAAAGCTGACCACTCCCCTGGCACAAAGGACAAGTAGTAGGTCCCTCACCTGAGGCATCGCCAGTCCCCCGGCAATGCGAGCACCTATCCATTCGGGGAATCTTTATCTTTGTCTCTACTCCCTGGGTGGCTTCCTCGAAGGATATCTCCAGGTTATATCTCAGATCAGCCCCCGGCTCAGCAACAGGGCGCCGTCGCGCACGGCTGCGGGTGCCGAAAATATCCCCCAGACCGAAGAAATCCCCCAGAATGTCGCTGAAATCGGCGAAAATGGTCTCATCAAACCCGGTGAAGCGATCCCCCGGCCCTAAGCCGCTTTGGCCATAGCGGTCGTAGAGAGCTCTTTTTTTCTGGTTGCACAAAACACTGTAAGCCTCGGCAGCCTCCTTAAACTTCTCTTCTGCCTCCTTATTCTCGGGATTTTTATCGGGATGGTATTTTAGCGCCAGACGCCGATAGGCTCTTTTAATCTCCTGCTCGGTGGCGTTGCGGTCTACCCCGAGCACCTCGTAATAATCTCTCTTGAAACCGGGCAACCTAATCTAACCTCGCCAATGGCTCACAAATTATAGCCGGAAGTCTGTTAATCTCCAGGAGATAAAGGTGGTGGGCTTTGCCCTCAATTACTAACCATCCTCCGAGAGCACATCCTCTCCTTGTTCCGGCTTTTGCGCTTGTGGTTCTTTCTTTTTTACGG
>JAOUOQ010000113.1 GCA_029880275.1 Candidatus Aminicenantota bacterium
GAATTCAGCCCTTATGGGGTGGCATTATAGGAGCAGGTTTAATGAGAAAGAGGGCTTTATGCCCCCTTACTTTATGGTGATAAGCCCCACCATGCGCTGTAATCTGATGTGCATCGGATGCTACGCAGGAGACTACACTAAGGGTGAGGATCTCGACTATCAAACTGTCAGCCGGGTGATCACCGAGGGTTATGACATGGGAATCCACTTTATCACCATCAGCGGTGGGGAACCCCTGCTCTGGGGGGACCTTTTGAGGCTGTTCAGTGAGCATAACGATGTCTATTTTCAGATTTATACTAATGGCACCCTCATCGACGAGCAGATGGCCAGGGAGTTAGCCTCTTTGGGAAATGTAGCACCAGCTATCAGCGTAGAAGGGCTGGAGAAGGAGACCGATGACAGACGGGGAAAGGGTACCTTTGCCCGCATCATGACAGCCATGGAGAAGCTAAAGGAGAACGGAGTAATGTTCGGCTTTTCTGCTACCCCTACCAGGCAAAACTCCGACCTCCTTGCCAGCGAAGAATTCATAGATTTCTATATTGAGAAAGGGTGCTTTTTTGGCTGGTACTTCCAATACATACCCATCGGACGCAACCCCGACATTAATCTTATGTCCACCCCGCAGCAGAGGAATCGTCTCCGGGAGATGATACACCAATGGAGAGCTAACAAACCGATTTTTATCGGGGACTTCTGGAACGATGGACCCTATGTGGGCGGGTGCATTGCGGGAGGGAGACAATATCTTCATATAAATCATAAAGGGGATGTGGAGCCCTGTGTGTTCACGCACTTTGCGTTGGATAATATCAAGACAAAGAGCTTGAAGGAAATTCTAAAATCAGACTTTTTCCGAATGATAAGAGAAAAGCAGCCGTATACCGATAACCTATATGTTCCCTGTATGATTATAGACAACCCGCAGGTTTTACGGGAGATAGTTGCCCTAAGCGGAGCGCATCCCACCCACCAGGGGGCGGAGAGCGTGATCAGCGACCCCCGCATAAAAGCCCACCTCGACCGCTATGCCGCGGAGATGCACCGCCTGACCGATGACCTTTGGGAGAAAACGCAGGAGGAGTTCTATTTCGGCAGATTGCAGAACAACCAGAAGAAGGAGGCTTAACCGAAGAGCGCGCGGCGGAGCCTCCCTTTTCCTTTTTCCCTCTAATAATAGGCGAGAAAGATACCCTAATCCTTTTGAGGCGGTATAAAGATCATTCTTGTACCAATAAGAATATTTTCTCCCGGGGGCACATTGATGGCATAGACCTTGACAGTATGGCGTCCCGGCGACAAAGCTGGAGGAGTCCATCGGAAGCCATGTAAGGGGTCCTTTAACTGCTTTACTTTTCCGACGAGGTCGTCTCTCCTGAGGTTGGCAGTGAGGGTGGCGATGTGCTTTTCATCAATGTAAATGTGGACCTCAACGGGCTCAGTTCCCGCATCCTCGTCAAAAGCCCAGCCAGCTACCTCCTCAGGGGTGGCGGTGTCTATATAGCCCACTGGCTTGATATTAGCTACTTTCTTCTCCTTCTCTCTTTCCTCTGGCGGCGCATACGGTCTGCGGTAGCCATAGATTCTTTCTGCTTTATCGGTTAGCCTCTCGGTAAGTGCCAGGCACTGCTCCCACCCTTCTTCTAATGAGGAGTAATAAGGCAGGCTGTGGAACTGACGGTCGGTGCGTTCAGCTCGGTATTGGAGGCGGTTTATCATCTGGAGCAGTCTGGTCTTATTAAAATAAGTGGCACCAAGGTAGAGGTCGATATCCCGGCTCTGAGACCAGAATTGGTAAAGGTTATCGATTACCTCGATTTCTTGTGGGGTCTTTTCCTTGGTCATCTCTTTTAGCTTCGTATATAGGTGGTCAGCCTCTTCGGTAAGCCATTCCACCACCTCACCTATCATAAAGTTGGCGATCCCATTGAGAATGGAGTAAGAATCATCCCACTCCCGGCGAAACATTCTGAAGGAGCTCTGATATCGGAAACCTCTATCTATCCTTTCTGCCAGAGAGAGCATCCTGTTGATGAGTGGGTCGGCTCGCATCTCATTGGAAGGGTAAAATCGTAGGTAGCGCTGCAGGTCCTTGGAATCTTGCCAGAGCTGGTTGAGGTCTTCCAGCAGTTCCCTGTCGCTGGGGGTAGGCTCAGTGAGCTGAGCTTTGCTGTAGTTATAAAGCTCCCCTAAATTGCGCTCCAGGTCGGTGGCTAAGTCTCTATATGGTGCATAAGGCGTCTGGTAGGAGGGGGCACCTCCTCCGGGCTCTATCACCAAACAGCTCGTCATTAGAAGCAGGCTGAGCCCTATTACACAGGGAAACAGGGTTGTCTTCATAGCTCTTCACCATTGAAATTTAGGGTTATTTTTAGCAACCTGCCCAATGCGGGTATATTGCATTAGTGCAGAAAGCGGCAATATTTCAATCCCTTTAAAGCGAGCTGAAAATATCATTAGAAATACGCAATAGCTATTCGTTTTGTCTCCTGCGTTTAACATCTGCCGGTCTATATTCTTTCTCCAAATTTGCCTTCACCTCTTTTTCGCTGAACCAGGCGGGCTTCATCTGGTTTTTGGCAAAGAGCTCAGTCTGGTCGGAAAAATGGCTGGACGAGGGGTCATCACTTGCTCCGTAGGGGGTTATGGTAAACGCCTTAAGGGGGTCGGAGAATTCAACCACCATCACAAAAGAATCGCCGCCAGTTGCCTTATATTCCCCGTTTTCTAAAGGAGTCCAGAAGGTGACCCGAAAAGAACCGAAATGCCCGCCCTCACCCGCAAGTGGCAGAATTTTATCTCCCCGCTGAATATATCTAATATCCGACCAGAGAGGCGAGAGGGTGCCATATTGCTCTTGCATTTTCTTGGCAGCGCTAATGAGGAGCTCAACGGCTGCTTTTTTATTGGCGATGCCCCGTGGTGTGGAGATGGGCTGGTCAGCATTCCAGGATTCAATCCAGGGATTTTCAGTCCTATACATATAATCAAGAGCCCAGAGAAGGAAGAGCTGAGCTCCTCTGTTATCTACCGAGGTGGTATTGTCCCATTCTTCAAGGACTTTTATGGCTTCATCAAGGATTTTCCGGTCATCTCCTTTTACCGGATGCTGTCGGCATATCTGGAGCAGCTCATCTTTATGCCGCTCGGCACTCAGGAGACGAGTATTCCACTTGCAGGCTAATAATTTCTCCAGGGTGAATTTCTCCTCGTCCTCCAGCATTATCAAACCGAGCTGAGTGCGAAGGTCGATAGACTGGCTATCTCTATACATAAAAGGAAAGCTCTCAATATTGAAAGTCTCACTTAAGTTTGTATAACCGGGATTTCCGTTGCTATTCTGCACATAGCCGGAAGAGGGGTTAGAGACCTGAGCCATATCTTTCAGCTGATGAAAGCCCAACCATTGGGTTTCTGAGGTGGAACCATCAACAATTCCTTTCCAATCATAACCTTTTGTGCGAACAGGAATGGCGGCCAGGGAGGCGTAATAGATGTTTCCCTCTCTATCGCCGTAAGCAATATTGAAAAATGGCAGAGTGTGCTCTTCAAGGACCTTTTTAAATTCCGTAAAAGAGCGGACTTTGGGCATATGGAACCAACCCTCCAGCCGGTTAGCTTCCCCTATGCCAGCCACTTTTACCGCATAAGCCTTATCCCCATCAATCTTCATAATAGGTCCATGCTGAGAATAAAGCAGCTCCCTCTTTACCTCTCTGACTCCTGTTTCTTCTTTAACTTTAATGATGGCTTCGCGTTTTTCCAGGGGAACCCAGGTGCCGTCGTAGTAATAAGAACTTTTATCCTCATTGAGCTTGAGCTCATAGATATCCAGTAAGTCAGGATTGTTCACCGTAGGAGACCAGGCCATAAACTCGTTATGCCCCACAGGCAGAGCGGGCATGCCGATCAAAGTTGCCCCCGATGCATTTAATTTCCCAGGAATGGTGAAATGAGCTTCATACCAGACAAATCCATTATCCCAGGGAAGGTGGGGATTAGCCAGGAAAAGGGTATGACCATTTGCTGTCCTCTGCGGAGCAATGGCCCACATATTGGAGCCTGATGGAGCCAGATAACGCTCAATCTCATAAGATTGAGAGAAGTATATAAAATAAAATATCCCAAAGACCGTATTACGGAAGGAGTCGATAGGAGAAAAATGTGGTATCCACTCTGGCAAGGAATCCCTATGGCTGTCAATGTAATAATTCAATCCCTGAGTAAAAGCCTCATAAGTTTGTTTCATTTGACTGGAAGCTTGGTCAAATTCTCGCTCTGCAATTTCGTTGATTCTGAAACGGGCGATGAGCATGTCGGATTGCAGGTAATCTTCACCAAAAACCTCAGCTCCCCGACCCTGGGAGATAATATAATTCTTAGCCAGCAGTTCCAGCTTATCTTCTGCCTGGGCGAAGCCCATCCCAAAATAGAGGGCTTCCTCATCTTTAGCCTTGATGTGAGGAATTCCAAAGGTATCTCTCCTTATCTCTACACTTCTGGCTAAGCGCTCTGCTTTTTCCCTGGGGGCGCACGAGACTAACAGCAAGCTTATGCTGAGGACGACAAGAATAGTTTTATAGGTCCGCCTCATTTATCTCCTCCTTACTTTCCCTAATGAATTTTAATGATAATTGATCCTTGCTAAAAAAAACCTCAATCATTAATAACGCTAAATGTTCCCGATAAGTTCTCGACCTCCTCGTTCTCCTTGAGATCCTTATATTACAGCGCAGAATGTAATGTTTATTCATAACTAGTTATGGGTGATGATAAACTAATTCCATCCCTTAGTCAAGGAAATAGGTGGTACTCTTTCATAAGATAGGTCAGTTCATCCCGTCTCCGTAGATTTCCTTATATCTCCAGTAGCTCCTCATCACTCGCTGGACGAACTTTTTAGTCTCTTCGAATTTAATCTCCAGAATGAGCTCTTCGGGTTCTGCTGTCGAGCAGTTTGCTAACCATTGTCGCACCACATTTTTGCCAGCATTATAAGAGGCAATGGCGGCAAAGAGGTTTCCCTGGAACTCCTCCAGCAGCTCTCTCAGGTGTTCCACTCCCAGCTCAATGTTGAGCTGGGGGCGATACAGGTCTTCCACCGAGAAGCGGCGTAAGCCGAGCCTCCTTCCCATCTGCCGGGCGGTGGAGGGGATGAGCTGCATCAGACCGCGGGCAGAGGCGACGGATTTAGCCTGGGCATGGAAGCGGCTCTCTTCTCTGATGACGGCGGTTACCAGATATTTATCCACCCCTCTGGGGGCAGTTGAGGCTTCTACCAGAGGATAGTAGCCCAGGGGGTAAAGGAGTTCCTGAAGGGCTCGGGGAAGAAGAGGGAAGGGGATATCAGGCGGTATGGATTGTATAAGCCTCTCGGCACTCCTTATAGATTGATGGAAAGCCCCCGCCTCCCGCTGATAGTGGGACTGTGAGAGAAGCCATGGCATGAGTTCACCTTGCTCCTCGGGGGAGTTGGCGGCAAGCTCCTCGACCCCCTCATGGTAGAGATGAAGGAAGAGAAGCTCCTCAGCTTTTGCCAGCGGGTAAGGGTTACCCTTGCCGCGAGGATTAGTTCTGAGAGAACGAGGCTCATAAAGCTTCAGCTCTTTTATCTTTTTATATTCCTCCCCCTGGCTGAAACATTGGTCAAGGAAGCTGAGGATTTCCTGCCTCTTCTCGCTATCGTCGGAAAGAAAGTAGAGAATCTGATAGAGCTCCCTGGCTTTCTCAAGATTCCCCTGGCGAACACTCTCTTGACCGGCCTTCCACAACCGGGGGATATAGTCGTACTCCTCATGTGAGAAGAATGTTTTTAATCTTTCGGCAGCCTGGAAGCTGTAAAAGTTGTTCGGGTAGAGGGATAGGAGCTTCTCATAGCTCTGCTCCGCCTCGGGGAGGAGTTCCATGGCCTCGGATAATCTCCCCCTCCAGAAGAGGGCTTCGGTCATTATGCTCTCGGGGTGTTTTCCGTTGAGAATTCTATCAAGATAATAGAGAGCCGACTCAAACCATCGGTTTTCCCGACAGATGAGAACCGCTTGCATCAGGGCATTGGGGCACAGGGGGTGTGTTTCATATCGGCGAAGGAACTCATCGACATAAGTGAGCGCTTTTTTCCTTTCCTCCTGATGGTAATAGTGTTCGATTATTCGGAGCAAAGCATTGGGCGCCAACTGGTGACGGGGAAATCGATTGATTAGCTGGAGGAAGTACTCCAGGGCTTTTTCATCTTTTTCCTGCCGGGAGTAGCACATCCCCATCTGGTAAAGGGAGTCGGCCTCCCAGGAGGAGCCGGCAAACTTCTTGGTGGTCAACTGGAACCAGCGGAGCGCCTGCGAGTAATTCCTTTGCCGG
>JAOUOQ010000114.1 GCA_029880275.1 Candidatus Aminicenantota bacterium
CCAGGACCGGGGGGACACTGCTCAATCAGAAGTTCACCCCCCACCTGCTGGCCACCGAGGAGGGGATAGAGAAGTTAGCCCATCTCATAAGGTCCTATTTCAGGCTTGATGGGCACCATATACAGTTCAATGTGGTCAGTGCCGACACCCTGCGGGATGCGCAGAAATATCCCGAGAAATACCGCGACCTCATCGTCAGGGTGGCAGGCTACAGTGATTATTTCGTTGACCTCAGCTCGGAGCTGCAGAATGAGATAATCAAACGCACCGAACACCGATCATTCTGAGCCTATGCCGGTACTTAAAAGCTCTTTTTCAACTCTCTGTATTAAGGTTAAGTGGCTACATGCTGCAGATAAGTAAAAATATTTATGGCAACATTAGTTTAACTCATTATAGATGTTAACTTTATTTAAAGGAGGGTTTAGCATGAAGACCTCAAGAAGAGATTTTGTCAAGGGCTCTCTGGCATCTCTGACATTAGTGGGAGGAGGAGCAGGTCTCTTGTCTGCGTCCGAAAAAGCACAAGTCAAGGGTGATTCAGAAAAATTGCTCATTAAAAATCCCGACCATCCTCAGCCGGCTACTTATGACCGACTCCCTCTCAGCTGGCATAAAAACACAGTAAATCGCTTAAAAGAGAAGGTAGGCGAGAAGGGTGTGGATGCCATTTTGCTTCAGAACCGCTGGAACATCATCTATTTTAGCGGTCTTTTTCACACCACGACGGAGAGGCCGTTCTACTGTTTATTTCCGGTGAAAGAAGACGCCGTCTTCTGGTATCACCCTGGTCTGGATTTAGATATAGTCAAGACCTGGTGGTGCACGGATAATGAGTACTACTACGATTACTATCATGCCAAAGGAGGCTATCCCGACCAGGGGAAGGTGGTAATGGGGAACACTGTCGACATTTTTGAGTGGCTGCTTGAAGGGCTGAAAAAGAGAGGGTTTGCCGATAAGGTCATCGGAGTTGACGCTGAATGGCCGCCGTCTAAAATGAAAAAAGTCAACAAGATGCTCCCTCGAGCGAAGATTGTAGACATCAGTGAAGAGTGCATCAAGATGAGGATGGTCAAGACCAAAGAGGAAATTGCCCTCTGCCAGCGTTCCATGAATTACTTCAGTAAGATTCATGCCTTTGCCCGAGATTACATCCTGGAGAGAGGAACCGATGCCACAGACTATGAAATCGGGCATGCAGTGGAAGAATATGGCACCAATTTAGTCCTCAAAGACATCAAGCGTGATGGGGCACCGCACACTGCAGTAGGCATAGGAATCGGAATTGGGTGTCGCACAGGTAGGGGTACTGCCTATCCTCATCCCAACCAGTACCATCACAACAAGGTTAAGAAAGGAGATTCGCTACAGGTAGCTGGCGGGGTTTCCATAGGGGGCTATGGGGGAGAATGCTACCGCTACTACCAGATAGCGCCCTGGGACGCCCATCGAGAAAAAGTATGGGAGGTAGTCACCGAAACGGTGCGTATGCAGGAGAGAGAATCTAAAGCAGGGGTAACATGCGCTGAGGTTGCCTATAAAGTTCATAAGTATCAAGTCGAACAGGGAGTGACCAAACTGCTTTATCAGCGTGTTGCCCACGGACAGGGAATGGAAGGACACCAGCCACCATATATCGCTCTGGGAGATATGACCGTCCTGGAGGAAGGAATGACATTCAGCGTGGAGCCGGGCTTGTTTGATCCAGAGAACGGCTTCGGCTATAATCCCAGCGACTTGCTATTGGTGACCAAAGAGAAAGGAGTGCTCATGAGCAGTGTTCCTCTCACTAAAGAGTGGATGTTCTTGAATCTGTAAATGGATACGAGAACCCCGGCTCACTGATCATCGATGATGACCGATATGGCTCTTATCGTTCCTGCAGAATTTCTGATGTAAGACTGCACGCAGAAAATCTGCCCTGATGTTTGCAGTCAGCTTAGGTATCGCTTCATCGCTCCCAGCAGGGGAAATCTGTTTAGTGCCAGAGCAGTTGTGTGGGCGATGTCAGGTTGCGATTCGCACCAGTGGCATCGGGAATGATAGGGAAAGCTGCAGATGACAAAGCCCATGGGGAACCAAATTGTAATGAACGGTTGGCTTCGCTCATCGGTTTTTATCCTTTTCTTCTGAGCTGGCTTGATAAAGAAAAGGCGCGTTGCATGATGTAAAAGACTGTTCCGGGCGAGAGGCGACAGGGCAAAAGATAGTCCCACGAAAAAGGAGAGAGAATTATGGAAGCGAAGAAGGAGGTTTTCAGCTCTCGCTGGGGGCTCATACTGGCGGCACTGGGGATGGCGGTCGGAGCTGGCAACATCTGGAGATTCCCCCGGGTAGCTGCCCAGAACGGAGGCGGCGCGTTCCTCATACCGTGGGTTCTGTTTATTTTCCTGTGGGCTATTCCTCTGCTGCTTATTGAGTTCGGCATTGGGAAAGCAACCCGCTGTGGCACCGTGGGAGCCTTCGGCAAGATTATGGGGAAGAAATACAGCTGGATGGGAGCCTGGGTCGGCTTCTGCACCTTAGCCATAACATTCTATTATTCCGTAGTGACCGGATGGTGTATTAAATACTTAATCGCGGGAATAGTGGATGGGAAGGTGGGTGACCGCTCGATTGCATACTGGGATAGCTTTACCAGCTCTTACCAGCCCATCATTTACCATTTTATCGTTATGGCTCTGGGCTCATATATCATTTATCGTGGTGTGGTCAGAGGGATTGAAGTCGCCAATAAGCTCTTAATACCCTCCCTCTGTATCCTGCTGGTCATCGGCGCTGTTCGCTCCCTGACCCTCCCCGGGTCATGGGAAGGGGTGAATTTCCTCTTCCGCCCGGACTGGAAGCTTCTGCTTAACTACCGGGTCTGGCTGGAGGCTCTAAGTCAGACCGCCTGGTCCACCGGAGCTGCCTGGGGATTGATTCTCACCTACGCTATCTATACCAGGAAGCGGGAGGATGTGGTGCTCAACACCCGTATTACTGTTCTCGGAGACTACTCCGCCTCCTTGATAGCCGGGCTGGCTATTATACCGGTGGCCTTCTCCTTTCTCACCAGAGGGGAAGCCCTCGAGGCCATGGCTTCGGGGGATACGGGATTAGCCTTTATCTGGCTGCCAAAGTTGTTTTCTCAGATGCCCGCCGGCAACCTCTTCATGTCCCTCTTCTTTCTGGCGCTGCTCTTCGCTGCCCTCTCTTCACTTATCTCTCAGCTTGAACTGGTTACTCGCATCTTTATGGATTTTGGAATCGCCCGCCGCCGAGCTATTGTGATGGTAGGCTGCGTCAGCTTCTTGCTGGGGATCCCTTCCGCTTTGAGCCTCAATTTCCTCAACAACCAGGACTGGGTCTGGGGTCTGGCGCTGATGATTAATGGGTTTTTCTTCGCCATGGCAGCTATAAAATATGGGGTCTCCCGTTTCCGAAGCGAGCTCATCAACACTGAAGGGAACGACATCCCCGTCGGGAAGTGGTTCGTATACGTGGTGAAATATATCATACCTCTGGAATGCGTCGTCCTGCTTATCTGGTGGTTCTCGCAAGCTATAAGGGGGAATCCAACCACCTGGTGGAAGCCTTTCGAGGTAAACAGCGTAGGAACCTGCCTTTTGCAGTGGGGCCTTATTCTGTCCATATTCATTATCTTTAATCGCTGGATCGCTAAAGCTACCTTAAAAAATACTGAAAGGGAGCCAGAAGAATCATAGAAATAGCAGCCATAATTATGATTAGCATTAGATAAGTTGAGTGGGGAGGTTTTATCCGCTCTCTGTGAGCTGCTATGCGAAAGAAAATCTATTGCCCATCATAGAGGGAGGGATAATTCCCTCAATGGAATGTTGTTCTCGGAACAGAGGCAAGGGATTAAAGGCTGCGTTTTAAATAAACAATCCGACGAAGATGAGGGATACGATGGACATCACCTTGATAAGGATGTCAATGGAAGGTCCTGCGGTATCCTTGAAGGGGTCACCCACCGTATCGCCGATAACGGCGTTTTTATGAGAAAAGGTACCCTTACCCCCCAGATTGCCGGCTTCGATGAACTTTTTGGCATTGTCCCATGCTCCACCAGAGTTAGCCATGAGTATAGCCAGCATGGAGCCTATTATTATGGAACCAGTAAGCAATCCTCCCACGGCTTCGGCTCCCAGAATCAGCCCCAGAAATAGGGGTACCGTCACCGCCAGAGTGCTGGGTAATATCATCTCCTTCAGAGCAGCGCGTGTGCTGATATCTATACATCGGGTATAATTGGGTTTGGAAGTCCCTTCCATCAGACCCGTAATCTCCCGAAACTGTCGCCTGACCTCGTTGACCATCTTCATAGCTGCCTTCCCCACCGCGTTTATGAGCAAGGAGGAGAACAGGAAGGGCATCATTCCCCCTATCAGGACACCTATCAGCACCGGGGGGTGAGTCAGGTTTACATACTTAAACCCTGCCACCTGGGCATAAGCGGATACGAGGGCAAAAGCGGTAAACACCGCCGAGCAGGCAGCAAACCCCTTGTTGATGGCGGCAGTGGTGTTCCCGACCGAATCGAGAGCTTCCGCCCGCTTTCGGGTCTCTGTGCCCATACCCGCCATCTCAGCAATGCCGGCAGCGTTATCGGTGATGGGACCATAGCCGTCAATGGAAAGAATTATGCTGAGGATAGCCAGCAGACCTACGGCTGCCATGGGAACGCCATATAGTCCTCCGAAGTAGTATGCCAGATATACCGCCACGCAGACCAATACGGCAGAGAGGGCAGCACTCGCCAGACCGATTGACAGTCCGCTGATAATATTGGGAGCCGCTCCTCTCACCGATGCGTGGGCAATGTTCTGCACCGCGGCTTCCTTGTCCGAGGTATAGTGCTCGGTAATCAACCCTATCAATAACCCAGCCGCCAGCCCGCAAAGTACTGATATGAAGATCCCTATTTGACCTATGGTATAAGCGACCAAAAAGTACGTGCCCACGGCGGTCAGACCAATAGTTACGAAGGTTCCCCTGTTGAGGGCGCTGCGAGCCTTCTGCGTCTGCTGCTGGAAATCAGCTCCTTTGACTTCGGCTGGCTTGACAAAGGCGGCTCCGATGATGCCGGAGAGAATCCCGGCACCCCCGATGGCCACTGGCAGGATGACCCCGATACTGCCATATACCAGCCACCCCACCGTCATGGCACTGATAAGGGAGGCGACATACGATTCTAACAGGTCAGAGCCCATCCCTGCGATATCCCCCACATTGTCCCCCACATTATCGGCTATTACCGCCGGGTTGCGGGGGTCGTCTTCCGGTATGTTCGATTCCACCTTCCCCACCAGGTCGGCACCCACATCCGCCGCTTTGGTAAATATGCCGCCCCCTACCCTGGCAAACAGAGCAACCGAGCTTGCCCCGAAGCCGAAGCCAGCAACTATCTTGACAGGCATATCCGATGCAGGAAATATGAGGGTCAGGATATAATAAGCGACTATCAAGCCTGCCAGACCGAGACCAACCACTGTCATCCCCAGCACTGCGCCCCCGGCAAAGGCAATCCGCAGGGCACGACTAAAGCTTTCCTTGGCGGCATTGGCGGTGCGCACATTGGCGTGAGTAGCCCCCCTCATCGCTATATACCCCGCTGTGGCAGAGCAGGTAGCCCCAAAGAGAAAAGCAAAAGCTGTGTAAAGATGAATGGCTAATCCCAATATAAGGGCCATTAGAAGCATGAAGAATGTTAACACCTTGTATTCTCTGGAGATAAAAGCCATGGCACCTTTCTGAATAACATGGGAAATCTCCTGCATTTTAGCGGTGCCTTGGCTATGGCGCTTCATCCACCAGAAGAAGTAGCCAGCGGCGAGCAGCCCTCCAGCTCCAGCTAATAGCGAAAAAATCATCAGCCAGGTCATTACCCTTCCTCCTATCGGGATTCTCCTCTTCTGCGCAATTGCCCTTTATATCCCATATTACTCTCACCCAAAGCAGACCGTATTATAGCAGAAAATATACCTATTTCCAGCAAAATATATAGCACCAGCAAAAAATCTTATCGGTCAAGGCGGGTGAGCCCATACTGTTGAGCCCAAGCGAGGGAACGGCGATATTCCTCGGTGTTTATCCGGCGGGATATCTCAGGGTAATCGAAGGCTTTAAATTCGGGGCGGTATTGACCCATTATGTTTACATAGGTATCATGGGGCAGATTTTCTGCC
>JAOUOQ010000115.1 GCA_029880275.1 Candidatus Aminicenantota bacterium
CACACAGCTCTCCAGGGAGTAAAATACCTCTCCTCCAAGGGGCTGAGAGGAGGAAGTTTCCTGGTGAAAGAACTCACTCTTCCTCAAAGCTCTTCCCCACTTATTAGCTCGCATTCCCTTTTCAGCTATCCCGGAGTGATCGCCCCCCTTAGAGAGTTGGTGTCCATTAATGAGCCCTTCAAAGATGTCATTGAGAGGCTGTTGGAGCGAGCAGTAATGGTGGAGAACTTAGATGTAGCAGTAGAGCTGTTCTCAAAATACCCGGAGTTTATATTTATCACCCTTCAGGGAGAGCAGATATATCCTCAGGGGGTTATCAGTAGACCTGCCAAAGGAAAAGGAGTCGGCTTGTTAGCTATCAAACGGGCGAAGAAAAGCCTCCGCACCGGCATGGAGATTATCGCTAAGAGAAGCAATCGCATTAGAGAGCGCTTTCACTCCCTCAGCCATCAATTGAAGAAGGCAAGTGAAGAACTCCCCCTCATACAGAAAGATGCAGAGACCTCTGAAGAGCAAGTTATGAGGCTGAAAGAGCATATGAGGCTTGTGGAAAAGGAGGAGGAACTCCTACAGATGAAGGGAAGGGATTTAGAGCTTCAAGCCGACCTGCTGGGTAAAGAGAATTCCGAGTTGGAAGAAAAAGAAAAGGGACTAAAAGGTAAACTAAGCCAGATTTTAGTCAAAAAGGGGGATGTAGAAGAAGAGTTAAAACAGTTGCAGGAAGAAAAAGCTCGCCATCAAGCCGAGCACAATAAGCTGAGCGAAACTGTTTCCCACTTGAAGCTGGCTGTTGTTGCCGAAGAGGGAAAGCACGAGTCTCTGGAGAGAGAGCTCGCCCGACTGCGCCATGATATTGATGAGCTTAAAAAGAGAACGGCTGAAGAGAAACGGAGACATAATGTATTAGAGGATCGTTATAATCGTCTTCAGCAACTTCTCTCCACTGGCTGTCAGGAAAGGGAATCTTTACAAAGAAGCATAAGTAAGATACAATTAACCTTGAAGAAAGCCGAAGAAAAATTAAGGCAAAACCGCATTCTCATCGAGGCTAACGAGCAAAAGTTGAAAACCTATCAGACAGAGCTGGAAGATAGAAAAGAGGAACGAGGGAAGCTGCAGGTAGACCTGGCTAGGGTAGAAGCGGAGTTAACCCATCTGGAGGAAGACAGCCGTCAGCTGTTGCAGAAGCCCCTTAAAGAGGTAATAAACATCTTCTCCGCAGAGGAACTCAGCCAACCTGAAGAGGATTACAGGAGAAGGTCCGAGGAGATAACTCACAGACTCAATCGTCTGGGGACTGTCAACCTGGCGGCAGTGGAGGAGTATCAGAGCCTGGAAAAAAGGCATAAATTTCTCACCGGTCAGGCTCTCGACCTTCAGGAGTCTATAGAGTCTCTGGAGAAGGTTATTAAAAAAATTGAGCACACCTGCCGCCGCCGATTCTGGTTGGCTTTTCATCGAGTGAACAAGAACTTTAACGAGATATTTAAGTTCCTCTTTGATGGAGGTGAGGCGGAGCTCATTATGGGAGATGGAGGCGACTTCTGGGATAGAGGGATCAACATAAAGGTTCAACCTCCGGGAAAGAGACTGCAGAACATCCGCCTCCTTTCGGGTGGCGAGCGGGTTCTAACCGCCATTACCTTCTTATTTGCACTTTTCCAATATATGCCATCTCCTTTCTGTTTATTGGACGAGGTGGATGCTCTTCTGGATGAAGCCAAAGTGGAGAAATTCAGTCAATTAATCAAGCAATTCCAGAAGACTACTCAGTTTATTATTATCACCCACAATAAATTGAGCATGCAGATTGCCGATACCATTCACGGCATTACCATGGAAGAGCCAGGAGTTTCAAAGATAGTCTCCGTGCGGCTCGCCGATATGGAGCAGGACTAAACCCGATGGATTGGGAAAAGCGTCTGGAGGAGACCCTGGTAGAAATCAGGAAAAGAAGCGGCATCTCCCCCGCTATAGGTGTTATCCTGGGGACAGGATTAAGTCATTTTGGAGAAAACCTTGACCAGCTCACGGAATGCTCCTATACCGACCTTCCGCATTTTCCCGCTGCCAATGTGCACGGGCATCCAGGAAGGTTGCTGATTGGTGAATGGAAGGGGAGGGGAGTGGTAGTTTTTCAGGGAAGATTTCACTACTATGAGGGCTACTCGTCCCTTGAGGTAACCTACCCGGTATGGGTGATGAAGGGGATGGGAGTCAGGGCTATAGTGGTAACCACCGCCGCCGGTGGGGTGAGCTCGGTTCTCGATGTTGGCGACTTTATGCTCATTAAGGACCATATAAATCTGCTGGGGATTAATCCCTTATGGGAAATACCATTTGAGAAGCGAGAGCCTCGATTTTTAGACCTCTCCCGCCCCTACGATAGAGATGCACTGCAAATGGGAAAGAGGCTGGGGAAGAGGTTGAGCATTTCCTGTAAAACGGGAGTGCTGGGAGCGGTACCGGGTCCCTGCTACGAAACTCCAGCGGAAACGAAAAGACTGAAGCGCATGGGCATCGATGCGGTGTGCATGTCGACCATCCCCGAGGTAATCATTGCTAATTATTTGGGGTTCAAGGTGCTGGGGATAGCCGTGGTATCCAACATGGCTTCAGGGGCTGCCCGGCATCGCATCTCCCATGATGAGATTCTCACTGTTATGGAGAGCCGGAAAAAAATATTAGCCACCTATATAGAGGAAGTCCTCCCACAACTTATTTAGCAAGCGGGATGGAATTCTATGGAAGTTGACAGAGAGCTTTTGATTTCAGCAGCCCGGCAGGCCCTGGAAATGGCCATAGCCCCTTTATCCGGGTATATGGTAGGGGCTGCTCTATTGACTGCTGAAGGGAAGATTTATTCAGGGTGCAATATAGAGAACACCTCCCTCTCTTTGAGCATTTGTGCCGAACGGGTCGCTTTGTTGAAGGCTCTATCGGAAGGGGAGAGGGAATTCAAAGCCATTGCAATTGTAAGTAGTGGTTTATCACACTGTCCCCCCTGTGGAGCTTGTCGCCAGATGCTATACGAATTCGCCCCTCACATCGAGGTTATTATGACCGACCCGAAGGGAAAAGTGCTCTCAACTAAAATAGAGGAACTCCTGCCTCTTCCGTTTGACCATTAATTTCTATTAAGTAGTCATGCGAATAGGGATATTTGCCGATATACATGGAAATTTAGAAGCCTTTCAGGCAGTGATTGAGGCATACCAAAAGGAAAGAATAGACCGCTACATCTGCCTGGGAGATGTGGTAGGCTATGGAGCCAATCCCAATGAGTGCTGTGAGATTGTTTCTTCTTTTGCCGAAAAGACCATCATTGGAAACCACGATATCGCCAGCTGTGGTCATTTCAATATAAAATGGTTCAACATCACCGCCCAGAAAGCCATCCTTTGGACCAAACAAAATCTTTCCGAAAAGAATCTTGAGTGGCTAAACAGGCTCCCCTATACCTGCCAGGAGGATGAGGTTATCTTTTCCCACGGATTGCCTCACAAGCCGGAAAAATTCTATTATGATGATGACCTGGAGCTCATAGAGGATTGCTATCGGCAGCTGGGGACTTCCCCTTGCATCTCCTTCATGGGTCATACTCATCGGAGTATAATCTTCGAGGTCGAAAATAAGGGAGGGAAGATCAGGGTTGACCCCCAGTTCAAATATACCCTCAAACTAAAGAACAAAGGGAAGCAATATCTGTTAAATGTTGGTAGCGTAGGACAACCTCGGGACGGTGACGCCAGGGCGTGCTATGCCATATACGATACTGAGCAACAGCTGGTAGTCATTAAACGGGTTGAATACAATGCTAATCTCGCCTGTCTGAAAATCATCGATGCCGGTCTCCCGCCAGTATTGGGTGAACGCCTTCTATTGGGCATCTGATGAACACTCTCTTTCGCCATTTATGCTTATGAAGTTTTACATTTATACCTTTGGCTGCCAGATGAGCGAGCACGACTCAGAATATATGGGTGCTGTACTGCTGGAGAAGGGCTACTCATCTACCGAGGAGGAGTCTGCGGCTGACATAATTCTGGTCAACACCTGCTGTGTTCGGGAGAAGGTGGAGCATAAGATTTTCACCAAGTTAGGAAGATTGGCGAAGCTTAAGAGAAAAAACAGGGAGCTCATCATTGGCGTTACCGGTTGCTATGCCCAGCTTGCCAAAGAGGAGATAAAGAGGCGGATGCCTCAGGTTGATTTTGTTCTTGGAACTCAGGGGATACGCCGCCTCCCTGAGGTGATAGATAGACTCCGCTCCCTTCGGCAAGGGTGGGATGCGATGCCGAAGACGGACAAGCAGTTGGAGGGCTTCCCCTGCGGGTTTCGCCGCCGCTCTCCGGTTCAAGCAATGGTAACCATTATGGAGGGGTGCAACAACTTCTGCGCTTACTGCATTATCCCCTTTGCCAGGGGGAGGGAGCGGAGCCGAGCTGCGGAGGAGATACTGAGGGAGATAAAAGAAGCAGCTGCCGAGGGGTATAAGGAGGTGCTCTTGTTGGGGCAGAATGTCAACTCCTACTGTGACCCCTCCAATAACAGCATAAGCTTTGCAGATCTCCTTATTAAAATCCATCAGATAAAGGGAATTGAGAGAATCCGCTTCGTCACCTCCCATCCAAAAGACTTCTCCTACAGGCTGGTAGAGGTCATTCGTGACTACCCCAAAATATGCAACCATATTCACCTTCCCGTTCAATCGGGTTCCACCAGGATTCTCAAGCTTATGAATAGGAAATACAGCCGTGCAGAATATATGGAAAAGATTGCGTGGCTTAAAAGGGAGGTTCCCGAGATTGGTATCAGCACCGACATCATAGTGGGATTCCCCGAAGAGACCGAAGACGACTTCCAGCAGACCATGAAGCTGATGGAGGAGGTTGAGTTTGATGGGATATACTCGTTCAAATACTCCCCCCGCCCTCTGACCAGAGCTTATCAGTATCCAGATACAGTTCCTAAAGAAATCAAAGGGCGTCGTCTTATGGAACTACAAGGGCTGCAGAAACGGATTCAGCTCACAAAGAACCAATCCCTGGTGGGGAGAGTGGTAGAAATTCTGGTTGACAGTGTGAGCAAAAAAGACCCCTACGCCCTCTGCGGCAGAACCTCCAGCAACAGGATAGTCAATTTCAAAGGTGGTCCTGAGCTTATGGGAAAATTCCTGCGGGTGAAGATAGTCAGGGCGGGTCCTAACAGCCTCTTTGGAGAAAGGGTCTAAATTCTGCCTGAATTAATCCTATTATAAGAGATTATAACCAAAATGCTAAACTAGTAGGTCATAAAAACAGAATATATCTAACTTCTTATCAAGAGCTTAATTTCCAAAGAATATCACAATTCAAACTCTTACATTGGCTTTGCAGCGAGAGCTATAATTCATTGAAAGAAATATAATAATTAAATATCCATAATCCTGCCAATTAGCAAATCTCCTCATTTTGCTGATCAATAAAAATGAAAAAAAGAAATTAAAGAGTGAACTAATTTCGCTCGGTAAGCGTCCTAATATAATAAGTTGGTTACGATTATCAAACATGCTCTTTGTGATACTTGTGGAGAGATAAGATGAAGAGGGAATTTTTATTCTTCTTGATTATAGCTCAAGTCTTTTTGTACCAGTCTCTGGAGGGAGTAATTTTCTCTGCCGGACCAGAGGGGGAAGCAGACAAAATCCTGATACCCGTAAGGGCTTCAGTACCGCCCAAAATAGATGGCAGCTTAGACGATGAAGCATGGGAGGGCTCCCCGCTGACAAAAGAATTTATCACCTACAATCCTCTATATGGCGAGGTTCTGCCGCAGAAAACCGTTATCTGGCTGGCTTATGACAGCAAGAACCTTTACTTTGCCTTCAAATGCTATGATACGGAACCGGAAAAGATTAAAACCTCCATAACTAAAAGGGATAATATCTTTTCAGACGATTGGGTGGGCTTGTCGCTCGATTCTTTAGGTAATAAGCAGAGCTCCTACGACCTTTTTGTGAACCCAAATGGAATCCAGGGAGATATTTTGAACTCAGCCGTTGGTGGTGAAGATGTCTCGCCTGACTTTGTGTGGTATAGTGCAGGCATGTTGACAGACGAAGGATACCAGGCGGAAATCTCCATTCCCTTGAGAAGCATACGCTTCAAAAGCG
>JAOUOQ010000116.1 GCA_029880275.1 Candidatus Aminicenantota bacterium
ACCATACCCCCTGCGCTGTCGAAGACCGCCCGGAAACTATCGGCGAACTGCATCGGGCGGAAAAAACCCAATCTCCCTTCCATCACTACCCCACGGATTATCCCTTCATCCTGCCCCCGAAGGAGGTTGCCCGCAGCTAACATAAAAATAATAGCTAAAACAATCAGGAACCCTTTTTTCACCAGCTTTTTAACCCAATGTTCAGCGGTTAATCCCCAGTCCCAGAAGCAAATCCCGAGCGTTGACCAATCCCCATCCGAATCCATCGTCCCTTCCCGGTGAACCCAGGTCTATTGCTGTATATCGGATGGCGTCGTAGATGACCTCCGGGTCGGTAATCCTGTATTGAGATATCAGCATAGCCACTATCCCCGCCACATGGGGTGTAGAACCCGAGGTGCCTGAAGAGAAAAAGTAATAGAACTTATTGTACTCCGGAGCTAAAAAGCTCTGTTGTAGAATCCCATCCGCATAGCCATCGTTGTTATGGTCGACGGTAATATCGCCCCCGGGAGCTACTACATCAAGGCCTGGTCCCCCATTGGAGTAATAGGTGCGTTGTCTGAGGTAATCGGTAGCCCCCACCGCCAGAACCTCCTCATAGCGGGCAGGGTAGCAGACATCTGAAGGGGGCTCAGGCTCATCTCTCTCGTTCCCCGCGGCGGCGACTATCACCACTCCGTTGTGATAGGCGAAGCGGACGGCTTCGTGCTCTGCCTGGGATGCCTCTTCCCCACCCAGGCTCAGGTTTATCACCCGAGCCCCATTCAGGGTGGCAAACCGTATCGCCTCTGCCTCATCGGCGGAAGTTCCCGAGCCGGTGGCATCCAATATCCTGAGCGGCATAATGGTGGCATTGAAGGCAATCCCCGCCACCCCTAACCCATTGTTGGTAGTCTGTGCAATAATCCCTGTCACCCAGGTGCCGTGTCCGAAGCCATCTCCGGAGCCCTCATCGTTAGGGTGACGGTCATCGTCCACAAAATCGAATCCGGGGACAAAGCGGGTGCCTGCCAGGTCGGGAGCTTGCTTGAACACCTTGTAGTTCTCAAAGGCAACCCCGCTGTCTATCACCGCCACAATGACGCTGGGGTCTGACCCGAAGTTGATATCCCAGGCATTCTCCATATCTATCTGCTGGAAGTGCCATTGATAGGAATAATAGGGGTCGCTGGGACGGAAGGTTGAGTATCGGTAATAGTTAGGCTCTGCGTAGACCACATCGGGCTGTTCGGAATAGAGCTTTACCGCCTGGGGGACGGTCATGGTCTCCGGTATTTCAATGAGCTCAAAATCGGAAAATCGCGAGCTGCGCAGAATACGACACCCCAGAGACCTGGCTGTCCTCCTCACTTCCCTGACGGTAAGACCCTCTCTGAATCTAACCACAATGACCCCGGGGACATATTTTAACTGCCCCAGTTTACCCAGCCCCCGACGGGATAGAAACTCCGGATTATCGTGTGAGATGAGAGGTTCGTCAGGGCGCGGAGGTCTCTCTCTCAGCCTGTTGCCGTCTTGCAGACGAGGGGAAGAATAAGTCCTGTTATAAAGATAGTAATCTTTTAAAGGGCGAAAAGCTAAATCCCTTCTCAGGAGAAAGAAGTTCAATCGCATGGGAGACCCGCCTATGGGAAGCCCATCAAGAGCCTCCAGGAGCAATCGGCTGCGTATAAGGTTCCGGGAGCGAAGGGACCTCTCCAGTTGAACTATGCCTCCCTGGTTTCCTTTTTGAGGCTGACCTTGATTCTGAGCCCGATTAACTGGGGTAAACAGAAACAGCAGAGAGACAATAAGAGCAAAGATTAAAACTACATAGTGCTTCCTTTTTAGCATTTAAGCCCCCTTCTTCTGGCATCCCTCATCCTGAAGCGGCTAATGAAAAACATGGTGTTAAAACCTCACGGCTATCTCAGCGGCTGCCCCCACCTCGTCCCATCCCGGACGGGCTAAGACTGCTATATTAAAGAAAACTTTATTAACACGAAAGCCGAAGCCTGCAGCATAAGCCAACTGCTTGTTCTCGCTCTTGAGGTTCACACATCCCCCTCCTCTCACAAAGAGGGAGTGATTGAGAAAGCTCTTCTCCAAACCGAAGGCTAACTCCTGGCTTCGGGGATTTTCTTTGCCAAGGCGGTTTTCCTTCAGGTCGATATCCATGGAAATCAGCAGCGAGGGAACGGGGTAGATGGCTACTCCAGCCCTCCACTGAGTGTCGAGCTTCAGTTCCTCATCACCGGCTAATTTAAAAGTGGGCTTCCGCAGGTTTCTCCCCACTATTCCGAGCCGCCCATACGAGCCCAATTCCAAAAGAGCCCCTAAGTCAATGGAGAAAGCTGAATCGGATATTCTGTTCTGCCCCAGGGCTTCATCTACCAGATCCCTGGCTTCAACTTCTTGCCCAAGAAGCTCGGTGAACAGATTTTTGCTGAGGAAATAGGTCTGCCCCTTTATATACTTCAGGTTTATTCCCACAAAGAGGTTATCCACCAGAAAGGGATAAGAGAGGGAAAGGATATACTCCCGGGTGCGCAAACCTACGAACCTCAGAGAGGACTGATTATTCACCAGAAAGTTCTCCGAGGCTGGGTCAAGGTCAATGTTATCCAGGTCTATTCGAGGCATAATAAGGGCGTGAGCCGTCTCCAGAATGCTAAAGCCCCAGGCACTTCCCGTAACCAGAAGCCCCATGCTTCCCTGACCCTTGAGGTCGATCTCCTCCTGGGCTAAGCTGTGCAACAGGGTGATAGCCCTCTGATAGCTCTCTCCCTGATAAACATCTAAAGAGAGGAATTCGTTCACCTGGTCGATAAACTCACCCTCATCAGTCAGGTGTAACCCTCCGCTGAAGGTGATATCATTGCGCAGGTAATAGCTCACCCCTGCAGGGTTCCAGTACACGGCAGTGGAATCGTCAGCTGCGGCTACATAGGCTCCCGCCAGCCCCAGTGCACGCGGTCCGAGTTTGAGGAAGCCCTGGCTCCACAAAGTGGAAGAGCATGCCAAGGCAAAGATAATAGCTAATGCAATAACATATGCCTTTTGGCGCATAACATCCTCTGGGAAACAACCTTCATATTAACAGATAGAAGCAGAGGCTGTCAAGAAAGAAAAATCGGCGGCTCTGTAAAGGATGAGTGTTGAAATTTGTTTATAAAGCATAAGGGAGTACCTCCTGGGCTTTTTTATATCTTTCTACACCTGACAGATAAGTCCCTGACACCCAACAGCTATGCTCCTCATCCCGAAAGCCGGGGAATCTGCCCATGAATCTCCATAGATTACGAAAGAAACACTCCGCTATATTCGTGGTTCTGACCCGGTGTCTCCACTGCCGAGGGCAGGCATAATAGACAATGGTCAGAGGGAAATATCTCTCCAGCAGGGCAACCATCTCGGTCTCTCTCTTCTGCCACCTCTGACGGAATGCCTCATAGAACCTCAGGTCCTCCATCGCCTCGAACTCCTTCAATACCTTGAGCAATACCCCTTGATTTTCTCCCGAGCTCGCGTTATAATATATTATAGTGACACTTGATCCAAGGGTATCTCCTCCTTTTTGTGTTCATCAGGAGATACCCTCTCTTATTTTGAAGAGAATTTCCATACGAAGCTATACAGTATCGTAATTCCTCAATCTGTGAAAAATCTTGTTGACAAGCTCAACAGTGGCGGCTTATCTTATAATAGCTATGGAAATCTCTTTCCAATCTATTTTTTCTTGGTTTAACCATTAACTGGTAACAGAGGAGTTTATCGGTGAAGAGAATCCATCGAGCTCTGATCAGTATCTTTAACAAAGAGGGGGTAGTGGATTTTGCACGAGGTTTGCAGCAGCGAGGAGTGGCGATTATCGCCTCTGCCGGCACTGCTGCTCTATTGAAGATGAAAGGTGTACAGGTCAAAACCATCGAGGAGATTACCAAATTCCCACCTATTCTCGATGGGAGGGTCAAAACCCTCCACCCCCTTCTTTACGGTGGAATTCTCGCCCTGCGGGGTAAGGCGTCCCACCAGAAAGAGATAGCCACCCATGGCATCCCCCTTATTGACCTGGTAGTGGTCAACCTCTATCCCTTTGCCGAGGCAGCGAGGAGCAAGGAGGTAGATTTCGACGAAGCCATGGAATATATGGATATCGGCGGGGAAGCCCTGATTAGAGCAGCCACCAAAAATTTCGTCCAAACCACCGTTGTGGTAAAGCCCGAGGACTACTCCCTTATATTGGAGAAGCTCGACCAGCACGATGGCTGTATCGACTTCCCTACTCGCCTTGTCCTGGCACGCAAGGCGATGCGCTTCGTAGCGGAATACAACCTGATCATCGCCAACTTTCTGGAGAGAGTAGAGGTTAAAGAAGAAAAGATATCGGTCATCCCCTCCCCTCCTCTCTTTCCAGCTATGTCTTATCCAGCTTTTACAAGGATTCAAGAGCTCCGCTATGGTGAAAACCCCCACCAGAAAGCCAGCCTCTACCGCCAGCTCAACGCAGACCACCCATTCCTGACCGAAGCCAAGCAGCTCCAGGGAAAGAGCCTATCCTTCAATAACCTGCTTGACTTTGAGGCAGCCAGGAGGCTCTGTCTTGAGTTTGAGGAGCCGGTGGCGGTCATCATAAAGCATAACAGCCCCTGCGGCGTGGCGGTGGCTGACACCCCGGTGGAAGCCTACCGGCGGGCGAGGGAATGCGACCCTATCTCCGCCTTCGGCAGCATCATCTGCTTCAACCGAAAGGTCGATGAAACCACTGCCAGAGAGGTGACATCCACCTTTGTTGAGGGTGTTCTGGCACCCGCCTTTGATGAGGCTGCCCTCAAGGTCTTCTCCCAGAAGAGCAACCTCAGAGTTCTCCTCCTTCCCCTTGCACCCTCTCCTGCTGCTCACCTATGCGAGTTTAAACATATAGACGGCGGGCTACTCCTCCAGCAAAGGGATGTCACCCCGCTGGACTCCGACCAACTGCGAGTGGTGACCAAACGCTCCCCCACCCCCCCGGAGATGGAAGCCCTCAGGTTTGCCTGGAAGGTGGTGAAGCATGTGAAATCCAATGCCATTGTCTTCTCCACTCTTTCCCAGACAGTGGGGATAGGCGGCGGACAGACCAGCCGGGTGGACGCAGTCAGGGTAGCTATTATGAAGGCGAAGCTCCCCCTTAAAGGGACGGTGGTAGCGTCCGATGCCTTCTTCCCCTTCCGGGACAATGTAGACCTCATTGCCGAAGCAGAAGCCACGGCTATCATTCAGCCGGGGGGGTCCATCCGGGATAAGGAGGTAATTGAGGCTGCCGACCAGCACAACCTGGCTATGGTCTTCACCGGCATCCGACATTTCAGACATTAGCTGTTGCAGACAAAGCTATTCTTGCTTGGTAGGGTTAAAAAACAGCAAGGCTTTATCGCATTTTTGAAGGGAAATTATACAGGCAAGGTGGTCGATGCTAATCCTCTGGCTCCGGACCTCCGTAAAAAGAGAACTCGGCACAAAACCGGGAACAAAATTTTTTATCCCCTTTATCCACTGAACACTCATCGCAGAAGAGCTTACTGCATATAGGGCAGCGATGCAGCTGCTCTTCCGCCACTTCAGCAGAACACACTTCGCACTTCATACCTTTCATCCTTTAGGTTGATTTTATAATATTATAATATCATAGTATCCAGATAATAGCAATTCCCTTCTGTGAAGGTAATTTACCTTACTTACAGGGGATGATGGAAGTGTAATAATATGTAAATAAAGCGGAAAAGGGATAGTTAAACGGCTTATAAATAGCCAATACATGCAGAGTTATTTCCCTTGACAGTAAGAGCGGTTTTTAGTATTATTAATTAGTAAAATTATTTGAGAAATGGCGGTGTAGCTCAGTTGGTTAGAGCACGCGGCTCATATCCGCGGCGTCCGGGGTTCAAATCCCTGCACCGCCACCAAAAGTGTATTTATATTTAGTACTTTTTATTGAGGAGTCTCGTTCTTAGAATAGATTGCTAACTTAGAGTAGCGAAACAAACCGATGAGCGTAAAGCATATGGTTAAGGTCAGAGACCGGCTTTTGCTCAAAGTGAAAAAAACTCTGTCCCAGTATCGGATGATTGAGGCTGGCAATGGAGTCCTGGTTGGAGTCTCTGGGGGACCCGACTCTATAGCCCTTTTGC
>JAOUOQ010000013.1 GCA_029880275.1 Candidatus Aminicenantota bacterium
CTATACCAATATATTGTGCACCAGCGCTTCCTTTCAGGAGATAAACAATCACTATGTAGACCGGGGTCGGTTTCTCACCAAATTGGATAATGACCATCGCAAGAAGGTGTGCGTGCTGGGGACCAAAGTAGTGGAAGACCTGGGGATAAAGGGGAACCCCCTGGGACGAGGGGTGAGTATACGGAAGCTCAGCTTTACTATTATCGGGGTTCTGGAAGAGAGGGGGCAGGCCCTGGGGCAAAACGCCGATGATGTATGTATTATACCGTTTAACACCTCTCGCCTTCTTTTTGGAGAGGAGGCTTCCCGGAGCTTGGTCCTTTACTTCCGGGCTGAATCGGCTGAAAACATAGATCTGGCGAAGGAGCAGATAACCGAGACCCTCAGGAAACAACATTCCCTGAAGAGTGGTCAGCCGGACGACTTTCTCGTGCTTCTGCAACAGGATCTGTTGGAGAGAATTAATACCATTCTGGGCAGTGTAACCGCTGTGGTGGCCGGTATTGTGGGTATCTCCTTGGTGGTGGGAGGTATAGGGATAATGAACATCATGCTGGTCTCGGTGACCGAGAGGACCAGAGAGATTGGCATCCGCAAAGCAGTTGGGGCTAAAAGAAGGGATATTATCTTCCAGTTTCTGGTAGAAGCTATTATTCTGAGCCTGGTAGGCGGCGCTATCGGCATTATCTTTGGTTACAGCTTAGGGGTTATAGTCACTAAATTCATACCCCAATTGCCCCCGGCTCATGTCCCCTTATGGGCTGTTGGGCTTGGATTCGGCTTCTCTACCCTGGTAGGGCTTTTCTTCGGGATTTATCCGGCAGCTCGAGCAGGAAAGTTAGACCCTATCGAAGCCTTGAGATATGAGTAAACGGGGCGAATAAAAGCCCGCTTGTTGATTTCTTTCGTTGTTGAAATCAAGCCTATCGGTTTGCCTGCGAAGTGTAATTCCACTTACATATTAGAATTGAGTATTAATATAATTTAATACGAGATATGGGTGTTTCTAAGATTAGTAGTGTGCAGAGAACCAACAGAGAAAAAGAACCCGACATGATAAATATATTAAGTCATAAAAAGTCTTGACAAGGGGATAAAAGGTCATTATAATTTAAAATTTAGTAGGAATGGTGGTGTTAGGGAGGTGATGAAGAAAGTGTTATTTGCCCAAGACAAAGGGCGAATATCGCTGCATCAAAGGAAGTTAGAAACCATCTTATTCCATTCATCAATCTTAAAGCTTAGGAGGGTTTAGAGGTGAGTTTTATTCAGGGGACACTTTTGAATTATTTTCAGAGAGGCGGTCCGGTAATGTGGCCGTTGCTGTTGATGGCGATTCTGGGATTGGCGTTTATTATCGAGCGCTGGTGGGTTTTTGCTAAATCGAGGATAAAAGTTGAGGATTTTCTTAACAAGATGAGAGTAGCGCTGCTGAAGAGGAAGAGCGTAAAAGAGGCTATAACTATTTGTGAGGAATACAAAGGACCAATTGCTAACATTCTGAAAGCTGGCTTGCTGAAGTATGGAGCAACAGATGAAGAGATTGAGAAGTCGATAGAAATTGCTGTGACTCACGAGTTAGCCCGCCTGGAGAGGGGTTTGCCAATACTGGCTACTGTGGCTAATGTAAGTCCCCTTCTTGGGTTCTTGGGCACTGTGACGGGGATGATTGTCTCCTTTGAAGCTCTGGCAAGGGAAGGATTGAAGAATCCGGCGGCTGTCTTTGCCGGGATTGGCCAGGCTCTGATCACCACCGCTACCGGATTGGCTATTGCTGTTCCAGCACTTTTATTTTATAACTGGTTTTCATCTCGAGTCTCCCGTTTTGTGATGGATATGGAGACCGGTTCTAATATGTTGCTGGAAACTTTTGTGGAGATGGAGGCATCTCCTACAGGCGGAAGTGAATAGCCATGAAATTCAAGAAATCTGCAGATATCAGGGCCTATATCCCTACCGCCTCCATGGCTGACATAGCCTTTTTGCTGATTGTTATGTTTATTATCTCCACCACAATTGCTGTGGACAGCACACCGGTCAGCCTCCCCAGAAGTATGGAGAGGACCGATACTCCTGAAGGAGCAGCCATTATCGCGGTGACCTCCGACGGGCTGATAAATGTGACCTCGGGTGATGAGCAGAGCTATGCCATTGGCAATCTCGGGGATATATTCTCTTTCGCAGCGGTTGTCTTGGGAGACGACCCACTTCACAGCTTCATCATCAAAGCGGATTCCAATCTCCGGTACGAGATAATTGACAGCATTATGGATCAATTAAGGCAGGCAAAAGCGCCGAATGTAATCCTTTTAACCGATCAGGAGACAATAGGAGGACAATGATATGAGATTGCAGAGAAAGAAGGAAGAGCCCGAGATACCTACTTGCTCCATGGCTGACATTGCGTTTTTGCTGATTGTCCTTTTTATGATAACCTCGACATTCGCTGTCAGTAAAGGGATCTTATTCAACCTCCCCAAGGAAGCACCCGCAACCTTAGCCAGAGCGGAAGAGGCTATCTACATCCATATTTTGGAAGATGGAGCCATTTTGGTTGACCAGAAGCCGATGATGATCAGAGAGATACAGGAATATGTGAGAAATAAAGTGGAGATCAACCGCACCAAGCCAGTCATAATCCATTGCGAGCCCAACGCCCTTTATGCTAATATGGTCGATGTTTTCGATGAGCTAAAGCAGCTGGAGTTCGATATGTATCCCGAAAACCGTGATGATGACCCTACCAACGATAAGCATATAAATATAGCCATTCCCAGCCGAAAAGAGATAGAAGCCTGGAGCGAGCTGTTAGGGGGAGTCTCTGAATAAGATAAATTTTAGCAGGAGGTCTGGTAAAAAGGAATCATCATTTTGAAGTGTAGGAGTTGCAATGAACCAAGAAGATAAAAAGGTAACCCCTAAAGGTGGGGAAATCAGCTCCATATTAAGAACCTACTATGGCGCTTCGGAAGAGGAGAATAAACCCCTTAAAATTGCTACCGTAATCTCTATTATTTTTTACACCTTGCTAATGTGGATTGTATTTCCCGAAGCTAAAAGAGTAGTTACCGAGGAGAAGAAGGCGGAAAAGGTGGTAGTCATCAAGCAATTTAAGCTCCCTCCACCCAAAAAAAAGGAGCCTCCGAAGAGGACCACTACTGCCACGGTGAGGACTAAGACAAGGGCCATACCAATACCAGACCCCACACCTGACGAGCCCGAGCCGTATCAAGAGTGGGCTGAGATCGTCGATGAATACGAGCCACCACCGCCTGACACTGAATTCGACTTCGGTCCCCCCGAGATTCCTCCTGCACCCTTGAGGGTGGGAGGAGATGTCTCCAAGCCCGTGAAGATCAAAGATGTGGACCCCGACTATCCAGAGTTAGCTCGCAAGGCGAGGATCGAAGGAGTAGTAATACTCGAAGCCATTATCGATGAAAATGGAAATGTGGTCAAAGCTCGGATACTGAGAAGCCCTGGTAAGGCTTTCGGCTTTGATGACGCTGCTCTGGCCGCGGTAGCGCAGTGGAAGTTTAAGCCCGGTTTGCAAAATGGAGTTCCTGTTCCGGTTATTTATACCCTGACAGTGCAGTTTCAACTTAGAAAGTAGGTTCTGACTGGAAGCACGGATTTGTATAGAAAAGGTAATCCTTTTGTTAAAAGAGGAGCTATAATAATTATAGAAGGTATAACAAAGAAAATTGAGAGAGGGCAGAGATGAGGAGCACAAGATATGGAAATGCGGTTTTAGGGATAATTCTGGCTTTAATGATCTCCCTTCCATCCTTTGCCGACCATAAAAAAGGCTATCAGCTTTATAGCCAGGGAGACTATCAGGGCGCTATCAAGGAATTTCAAGCCTCGTTAGAGATGGCCCCCGATTTCTGGTATGCTCAGTTTATGATTGGGCGTTGTTACAAGAAGATGGGGAACTTTAATCAAGCTATAGCTGAGCTCAAGAAGGCTGAGGCAATTACCCGGGACAATAGCCAGAAATTCACTACAGCTTACGAGTTCGCCGACATTTACTATTTGCAGAAAAACTATAACGAGGCTATCAACACCCTAAACAGGAGCAAGGGGTTTGCTGCCAAGACCAAGGAGAAAGGGGCTTTAAGCAAGTTGCTGGGGATGTGCTACATAAATATGAAGAACTTCAAGCAGGCTGCCAGCGCGCTGGAAGAAGCTGCTCGCCATCTGCCTCAAGATTACGATGTTATTAGCAGTCTTGGTAAATGCTATGTGGAGCTGGACAATACCGACGGAATTATAAGAGCTTTAAGCCAGGCGGTAAAGCTTCGCTCCAATGATGCGGAATCTATCGTTTTTCTGGGAAGGGCATACATCAAAAAAGGTGATTTTGCCAATGCGGTAAATGTAGGAGAGCAGGGGGAGAGGATTGCTCCCCGTAATACAAAAATCCGCTTTATGTTGGGGAATGCCTATCTGGGAGTGAAGAATTATCAGGGCGCTATTAGGTCTTTTAGAGTAGTATTAGAGGTTGAGCCGAACAACGGCAACGCGATGAAACTGCTGGGAGAGTCCTATAAGATGTTGGAAGACTTCGGACCAGCAGTCGACTATCTCCTGCGAGCAGCCAGCTTCTTACCTGATGACCCAGCGATATTCGATTCTCTGGGTTTCATTTACGAAAAGAACAAGCGGTTTGAAGATGCCCTCAAAGCCTACGAGCAGGCTTATACTCTCAAACCTAATCCCCAATATAAAGCGAGCATTGACCGCATAAACAAGCGATTAGAAGGAGCTGAAGAGACCCCACCACCACCTCTTCCATCATAAGCGCTTGAGCTGCATAAGATAATTATAAGGAGAGTTCCGCAGGATTTTTATCTTCTCAAGCAGGAACAAATTTAATATACATTAGTGAATAAGGAGAGCCCCTTCGCGGCGAAGGGGTTTTTTATTGGGGAGAGAAAGAGATATGTTTGCCTCCGAATATGAACTCGCCTCTCTCATCGACCACACCTTGCTGAAGCCAGAGACAAACAAGCAAGAGATCCTTCGCCTGTGTAAGGAGGCACTTGATTACCGGTTTCACTCTGTGTTCCTTCTTCCCTACTACCTTCCCATTGCCGTCAAGAAGCTCAGGAAAATCCCCGTCAAGGTGGGCACGGTGATTGGCTTCCCTCTGGGAGGAAACTCCACTACCACCAAGATATTCGAGGCCATCGACTCCCTTCGGCAAGGAGCGGATGAACTTGATATTGTCATCAACATAGGAGCTCTGAAATCTGGAGATTTCCCTTACCTGGAAAGGGAACTCAAGGGAATAATCTCTAAAACCCCAGAGTGCCTCCATAAGGTGATTGTGGAGGTGGGTTTGCTCTCTGAAGGAGAGCTAAAGAAGATGATAGAAGTGGCCAACAGAGTAAAACCGGCATTTGTGAAGACCTCCACCGGTTTTCTTGCTCGCGGGGCACAGGTGGAGGATGTGGTCGCCATCCGCCGTTATCTTCATCCTGATATCGGGATAAAAGCCTCCGGTGGCATAAGAACCCTTCAACAGGTCACCGAACTGGTAGAAGCAGGGGCTTCGCGCATAGGCACCAGCACAGGGGTTGAGATTATTCAAGAATACAGCAGAAAATTGACTTCAGGGTAAAAGGGCTAAGAGATAGAGGGATGTGATGAGTGTTTTTACCTTTTCTGAACCTGTTGGAAGACCAGGCTGATAAACTCCCGATAGCGCCTAACAATCTCTCGCCAATCATAATTTTCCTTCACATAGGCAAAACCGTTATCTCCCATCAATCTCCTCAATTTGCTGCTTGATAGGAGGAGCTTCAGGCTATAATGAAACTCCTCATATCCTCGGTAATAGAGACCCCCATTGCTCCGCAGGCAGTGCTCCTTTAGAACCTCGCTCCTTTCATCCACCAGCACCGGAGTTCTGACCGAGAAAGCCTCCAGCAGGCTCAAGGAAAGACTCTCCAGAGGGGATGGTATCACTACCACCTCGGCTTCTTTCATAGCGGTTAGCTTCTCTTCCTCGGAAAGATAGCCTAAATACCTGATGCTGGGATGCTGGGGTAATTTCATCAGAAGGGTTCCGATGAACACCAGTTCCACTTCGTCCTCCACCTCTTTATAATCGGCGAAATAGTGACAGAGCTCCCGGCACCCCTTTCCAGGCTCTATTCTTCCCACACAAAGAATATACGGGCTGGTGAGCTTGTACTTGCGGATAAATTGTTTAGTGGGGAGCTTTCCAGGAATTTCGATTCCGATTCCTATGGTGCTTGAGAGGATCCCTTTCAGGGGGAAATTCTTCCGCACAAATTCATCCTCTGGATGGGTATTAAAGATTATCCCCACGGGGGAGCTGAACACCTCCCGGTACATATCCAGAAATATAGGGGGCTCTTGATGAGCGGTGGGCAGGAGAATGCTCTTATCTCCCACTTCCTTTAAGCCCCAATAGGTGGGATAATAGAGATAGGTAAAAAAGATAAAAAGGTCAAACTCATCGCTGTGGCTCTTGACATATTCGGTGAGCGAGGGAGCGTAGGGTCCCTGAAGCTCCAGCCAGTGGCGCTCGTCTTGCTTCTTGTGGGGATTTTTGAAGAGCCATTCGGAATAGCGGTTAAAAGCCGCCATATCACGCTCTTTTTCCGTGGAAAATCTCAAGATTCTGGTTCCCTCCAGGGTCGACTCTCCTGCGGGGAAGTGGTTCTTCCAGGTGGTGTAATCCTGAGCGCAGGTTGTGATGACCGTGACCTTATACCAGGAACTGAGGCGTTTTGCTAATTGATAGCACAAAGCCTCTGCCCCACCGGTTACCGAGGCGCCATATCGCTGAATGACAAAGGCTAATTTCATCCCACAACCTCGCTGATATAACGCATCAGGAGTTTCTCTAATTTGGAGATTTCAAAATCCCGAAGACGCCTCTGCTGGACGGAGATAATACGCTGGCGTAGCTGTCGGTTGTTTGCCAGATGATAACAGAGTTCAGCAATTTCTGGTATATTCTTAACCTTTACCCGTATGCCAGCATCCCCGAGAGTGTAAGGGATGGCGGTGGAGTTATAGGCTATGATGGGAACTTTAAAGTGCATACTTTCTACCAAGGGGAGGCAGAATCCCTCGTGCTCGCTCATAGAGAGATAGATATCGGCAACTTTGTAATAAGTTACCAATTCCTCAGGGCTGACATGGCCGGTGAAGATGACCTGCTCATTGGTGAGCATGAGTTTAATATTGAGCTCCTTCAGAAGATGGTAGTAATTGGGAAGAAGGTTATATTTTCCCACCAAAATGAGCCTGACCAATGGGGTGAGGTAGCGCTTGATGTAGGATGTTATCTTTAGCAGGTCTTCGATTTTCTTATTGGGGACTATCCTTCCCACTGACAGAATGTTTAAGGAGTCGTCTCCAAGCATCCTAAGCACCAGGGGGTCGGGCGGCTGGTTATACCTCTTCAGGTCCACAAAGAGAGGCAATACGGCGGTATGGGGGAAATTCAATTGTTCCAGCTCTTGGCGGTTGTATTCGGAGTCTGCCAGGGCTATATCTGTTACCTGAGCCAGGGAAGCAAGCTCCTCCCTTCCTACTGTCGCTATATTAGCCAGCTCCGAGCTATAAGGGGCGAAGAACTCCGGCGGGGTTATATTGTGATAGATGATGAGTTTCTTTCCTGGAAGCTCCCTGAAGAGGTGGGTCATAGGGGAGGGGAGGGCAAAGTGGAGCAGAACCAGGTCGTCGCGGCGATATTCTTGGTGGAACTGCGCCAAGGGCTTAATCTCATTTTTCAGGTCTTCATCTATGGTGAGGGAGTAAATCTCAGCCTCATAGCCCCGCTGGAGGAAGAGAAGCTTCATCCTGCGGGCACTATCTCCTATAGCATCCCCATAGTGCATGGCCGGGACTAATTGGCTTATCTTCATCAACCTGCCACCATCTCTATATATTTCAATAATAACCGGTCGCTCCTGACTTGCTTGAGCTCAGCCAAGACTCTGTTCTGAGAAGCGATAATCTCCTCCTTAAGGGAGGGGTGGCTGAGGATATGATGGATAAGCTCGGCAATAAGGGGGAAGTCCTTATGGTTGACAAGCACCCCACCGCCCCTCATGGTGTAAGGGACTGCCGATGAGTTGTAGGCTACTACCGGTATTTGAAAGTGCATAGATTCAAGGATGGGTACGCAGAATCCCTCGTGCTCGCTCATAGAGATGTAAACATCGGCCATTTTATAAAAGGCAATAAGCTCCTCAAATTCCACATGATCGGTGAAATAGACATCTTCCAGAGATAGCTTGGCAATAAGATCCCTTAGAGAGTTGTAATATCGTTCGAACCCGCGGTATTGCCCCACCAGTATTAGTTGGGATCTGTGATTGATGTATTTCCGATAGCAAAAAAACAGCTTAATGATATCTTCCACTCTTTTATTGGGAATCATCCTTCCGACGAAGAGAAAAGTGGTTTTTCCTTTTGGATAAAGATGGGGAACCAGAGGATCCGCAGGCTGGTCATACTTATTAAAGTTGATGATGATGGGGAGTACCCCGGTTTGTGGAAAGCCAAGGCTCTCCAGCTCCTGCTGGTTGAATTCAGAGTCGCCCAGCGCTAATTCGCACTTATCTTTAAATGCCTTAAGCTCCCTTCGACCATGATAGCACTCCCCTGCCAGGACAGAATGATAATCGGCAAAGAAGTTGCTGGGTGTGATATTATGATAAATCAAAATCTTTTTGTCGGGGAGATAATAGGCTAACCTGGAGACCTTAGAGAAGATGGAGAAGTGGAGGATGAGAATATTGGAGCTGGAGCTTATCTCAGGATAAAGCTCGAACCTCCGGGTGTGCTTCCACATTCGCTTATCACACATTTCCACGAAGATTTCCGAGCGGTATCCCTGACGCCTGAGAATCTTCTGGATCTCCAGCGTATAGTCAGTGATAGCATCACCGTAGCTCATAGAGATGAGCATCTGATGAACTTCCATGCCCTCCCCCCTTTGAGTTCTAAATTTGGGGGTTCATTCTATTCGTCTGCTCTCCAATTGATTTATCAGATTGATGTATTTCTTCTCAATTATATCCCAGGTATAATTCTGCTGGTAAAATCTTTTTCCATTTTTACCCAAGGCGTTAGAGAGAGTTGGGTTCTTCAGCAGCAACTCCAGTGCCATCTGGAACTCTTCATCAGAGGTATAAAAAAGCCCGGCATTGCTGCGGAGGCATTGCCCGCGGAGGACTTCGCACTTGCCGTTGGCTAATGCCGGCTTGCCCATGGCCCATGCTTCCAGCAATACCATAGAGAGGCTCTCATAGAAGGAGGGCATCACCAGGAGCTCAGCACCAGCAAGGGCATTGAACTTATCCTGGTCGGAAATAAATCCTAAATGACGGATTTGAGGGTGCTGGGGAATCTCCATAACGCTGGAGCCTATCAAGATGAGTTGGAGCTCTTCCTGTTTGGTGTTTTCCAGAAAGCGGAGGAAATAGCGGAAGAGCTGGGAACAGCCCTTATTCTCGTCAATACGACCTATGTAGAGGATGAACTTTCCCGGGATGTTGAACTTCTGGCGAAAAGAGGTGGCATCTGTCTCCGGCAGAAGCTCTGTTCCTACGCCTACTATATCACCCAGGACATCCTCATTGTGAGAGATTTTGTTAATCAGCTTTTTCTCTTCAACTGAGTTGTAAACAATGGCCTGGGCTCGCGTAAATGAGGAACGAAAGATGCTCAGGTAGATAGCTGGGTCGTGCTCGGCGGTGGGAACTAAGATGCTCTTCTCAGGGACTGCGTTAATGCCATAATAAGAGTGGTAGTAGCGATAGCTGAAGAAGATGAAGTAGTCAAACTCCCCCTTTTTCCTCTTTATCTCCCTTAGCAGGGCAGGGGAGTAGGGTCCTTCCTCTTTGAGCCAGCGGAGCTCATCCTTCTCCTGATGGGATTGGCTAAAGACATATTCCTGAATCAGACCAAATTTATAAGAGTCTCTTACCTTTCTGACCGGAAACCTCCAAACCGGAATCCGGTTTACCAAAGCTCTTCCTCGGGGGTAATGGTTCTTCCAGGTGAGGTAATCGAGGGCTTGAGTGGTGAGAACCTCAACCTTATAGTATTTAGCCAGACGCTCTGCTACCCACCGGCAATGGAGCTCTGCTCCCCCGTTGACCTCCAGGCCGTATCGCTGAATAACAAAGGCAATCCTTAGGGGAGAGTGGTTCCTTTTTTCACCTGAATAGGGCATGGGCAAATGGGGGGTTGAGTTCACCTTTTGTCCTTGTCAGGAGAGCTTTCTTTGCTTTTGCGCCCTTTACCAGGAGAGGTGGTCTTTTTGAAAACCACCATCTTTTCCAGAGTTCTTTCCCTTTTGGTTTGTAGCTCAAACTGCCGCTGGAGGTCGTCGAAGCGGTTTTTCAATTCGTCATGATCTAACTTTAGCTTGGTGAATTCCAGGATAAGATTATGGAACAGATGGGCGAAGTTGAGGTTGAGCTTGGTTTGCTTATGTAACTCAGGAAAAAGGACATCAATGTTCATAAAGAACTTTACCATGGGTCGAAGGAGCTTCCTGGCTCGGTAGATCATCCTCCCGTAAAGGCTGGGGTGCGATTGGTAGAGGGACTCCAGGGATATGGAGATGTTCCAGTCGGCTTTCAGGGCTTGAAGCTCTTCGGCAAAGGAGCTTTTCACTTCAGAGGAGTGAATGTAAGAGCTCAGTTTGGTTTTTGCCAGCTCTTCCAATTCCTTTTCTGAATACAATACTCTCTTTTTCTTCTCAATTTGCTGGCGGATGTGCTCCATAATCTCAGCCACATTTACCTTATCGTCCTTGATTACGAAAGGTTCCATCTTACCTCCTGAGAGGGCTTAATAATAAATGAATATATGTTTCATGGATAACATGCCTCACCTCTCCCTTCAGGGAGATTTATAGTATTTGCTCCCTGGGAGGGGAGAAGTCAAAACATCCGGGAAAACTCTATCTATTTTCCCATCTCCGGAGGATGGGCTATCTTCCAGAAGCTTAGATTTTAATGAAGATTACCACCAGGCTGTACAGTGCCAGGGATTCGATTAACACCAACCCTATAATAAGAGTTCCTCTTATATCTCCTGCTGCAGCTGGGTTTCGAGCAATCCCTTCGCAGGCCGCTGATAAGGCACTGCTCTGTGCCCAGGCACAAAGACAGGAGACCAGACCCATCACCGCTGCTGAGAGGATCATAGCCCAGATAGCTACTCTGGGATCGGTCTCCTTCAAGGGTTTTTCCTGAGCGAAGGCTGGAGCTACTACCAGCAACAGCATTCCTGCTAAGAACAGCATTATCAACGGTTTCCGGTACACTTTACCCTTCCTCCTTTTAAAAGTAATAGGTTGAGTTTGATAAATGTCTTTTAGTTTCTGGATAACGATTCAATGTATTACTCCAAATCAGAGTTATTTCTCTCCTCCTAATGCTCCTCGGCAGCTACCGCACCAGCGATGTAAATGGTTGATAGTAAAACAAATATATAGGTCTGTATCCCGGCCACAAAAAGGCTCAAGCATATCATCGGCAGGGGGACGAACAGAGGGAAAAGGGAAAAGAAGACCATAATCAGTACATGGTCGCCAAATATATTCCCGAAAAGCCTGATGGAGAGGGAAAGCGGTCGAGCAAAGTGGCTTATGACCTCTATAGGAAAGATCAAGGGGGACATCCACCATACGGTTCCTCCGAATTGCTTCATGTACTTTAGTATACCTTTCTCCCTGACCCCCATCATATTGTAATAGCAAAAGGAGACTAACGCCAACCCTACAGTGGTGTTGATGTTGCTGGTGGGTGGGAGAAAACCCGGCACTATGCCGAGGAGGTTGGCGAAAAGGATGAATATTCCCAGTGTGCCAATAAGCGGAAGGTATTTTTTCCCTTTGGGACCGATATTGGTGGTGAGCATACGGAGCAACCACTCCACTCCCAGCTCCAGCGTCTGCTGGAAGTAACTCGGATTGGTCGGTCGGAGCTTTCTCCGAATAAGGGGAAACAGAATACTGCAGCCTACTACCACCACTATAGCCATAAGCACATGCTCGGGGATGACAGAGGCATCTTCCGGTAGATGAAACAGCTTCACCAGAAGCGGATTAATAAGGCTGTAAAGGAGTGAATGTTCTTCAGGCATTGGTCGTCACCGCTTCTTGAAGATCAAAGCCATCTGATAGAAACCCTCCCCTATTACTCCGGCTACCATAGCTGATAGCCCCAGAACTATACCGTTCACATCAAAAAAATTGCTTTTAATACTACCATATAACACCGCTGCAATCAAGAGAAAACGAAGGAGAAATTTGAAAACATTCGCCGCTATAGAACCCCTCTTCTTCCCGCTCAAAATGATGTCGCTTCCCCTCTTCAGCCACTGAAAGGCTAAAATGACGATTACTCCCCCGATGAAGCATCCCCCGGCGAATCGCCAGCCGAAAAGCAGGGGGCTCACCACGAGAAGCCCGATAAGGTAGATGAGAGCGTTTCGTGTCACCCTCCTTACCAGTGGATCCTCATCCTTAAATAGTGTCCAGCTACTTATTTTCAATTTTGGCAATAATGCGGAAAAAGTTTATAAATCCGGCGGCAATTCCGAAGAGGAGGAAGATGATGGAAAAGATGGGCTTGGTGCCCAGCCATTTGTCCATCAGATATCCCCAGCCATATCCTAAAGCAGTGCAAAGAGGGAACATCAGTCCCGCAGAAGAAAGCAGTGCTGTTTTGCCCCAGAAGGCTTTATCCTTAGGCATTGGAGTCATTCTTTTTTTATAAATACAAACTTAGCCTTCTTGATTTTCAGTCTATAATTCAACCTTTAAAATGACAGTAACAATTTGCAGTTTTCTCTTGACCTGGATAGCAGGGGCGGAGAAACTGAGTGGTCAGTTTTAGCGTGGGTCGAAATGTATTAATCAAATTCTGAGGAGGATTTGCCACTTCCTCTGGTTGAGACCAAGAGCTGTACCCGGCACAGGAAGGGGATTTTTGCAACGACCACACACCACTTTTTGCGGTAAGGCGCTTTACTCCTTTCATCTTCGGTAAGAGATTAAATACAGCTATAGCCTTTTCCTCTTACCTTAAAAGCAAAACATCAGGTCGGGAATTTATTTATTTGTCCTTATTAGGTGGAGGTGAAGGCAATTCCCTTTCTTTGGTTTTCAACTCTTCGAGAATGACTTCAATAGCCTTGTTCAACTGCTCATCGATGCCTGCAAACTCCTTGGCTGGATCATTATCTACATAAATATCGGGCTCAACACCGTGACCTTCAATAATCCATTCTTTCCCGTCTACGCTATAGATAGCAAACTCGGGCTTCATTAAAAAGCCGCCGTCAACAAGGGGCAAGGAACCACGAATCCCGGTAACGCCACCCCAGGTGCGTTTTCCGATTAATTTGCCGAGGTTAGCTTTCCTGAAACGATACGGAAAGATGTCTCCATCGGAGGCGGAAAACTCATCAATCAGACAGACCTTGGGGCCTAATATTAAAGCTTCAGGATCAGGAGATGGGATGGTATTGCGGGCAATACCCACCATGGCTATCTCCCGCTTCAACCGTTCAATAAGCATAGCAGAAACATTACCGCCGCCATTGCTCCGAACATCGATGATCAGCGCCTTTTTCCGGAGTTGCGGATAAAAATGTTTTACAAATTCATTCAGACCTCTTGCTCCCATATCCGGCACATGGATATAGCCGACTTTCCCGTCAGTAGCTTTATTGACTTTTTCAATATTGTTCTGGACCCAGTTGTAGTAATGCAGGGATTGCTCATTCTCAATAGGGACAACAACAACTTCACGGCTTCCCTTCTCTTCGGGTTTGGTGTTCACTTTAAGGGTCACTTGCTTTCCTACAGTGTTTAGCAGGGCTTCATACATGTCGGTCATTGTGTTTGTCGGCTTTCCATTAATGGCTATAATGTAGTCACCCTCTTTCACATTAACACCGATCTCGGTTAAGGGCGAACTCAGGGACTTATCCCAGTTCTGACCTTTCAGTATCTCGGTGATTTTGTAAAATCGTGTTTTTGGGTCTCGTATAAATTGGGCGCCAAGCCTCCCTACCTTAAGCTTCTCAAGCTTTGGTACATCACCGCCGCCGACATAGGTATGCCCTATGTTCAGCTCTCCGACCATTTCTCCAATGACATAGGTCAAATCGGCACGGTGGTTCACTGCCTGCGCCAGTGGCTGGTAGCGAAGCTTTATCGCCTCCCAATCAACCCCATGCATATTGGGGTCATAAAAGAAGTACTTCATCTGGCGCCAACACTCATTGAAAATCTGGTTCCACTCTTCTCTTCGGTTCAGCTTCATTTCCATATTGGATAAATCCAGCTTGTCCTCGATTTTTATTTGAGCTCTCGGAAGGTCAATGATGGCGAAGGATCGATCCTGCAATACCAGCATCTTCTTTTGATCAGCGGATATTTCGTAACCGTTGATATAACCTAAATCCTTTTCCTCTTTTTCCTCCAGGTCATACATTTTCAAAGATGCTTTCCTCTCCCCATCCTTCCTCTTCATGTATTAAATTTTGTCTCCAACGGATGTGACGCTATAATAATAGGCAGTTTCGATTGGAAGACCAACAATTCGCTCCTTTAAACCATCGGCATCAACCTTTACCTGAACTTCCTTTTCCTGAAGGTTGTCCTTTTTGTCCGGCGCAAGTTTACTGCCAGATTTTCCGGTCTCTTCGCTAACTTCCTTTGCGAGCTCGACCTCATCGCTTATAGGCTCGAAGGGTGATTTCTCATCGGCAGACAGTGTTACCAGATAGACCCTGGACATAGCCAGATAGGCATGGTTAAATTCTGTTCGGCTATAAATAGGATTGAAATCCCTGTCGGAGACAAAAAACAGAAACTTTCCGTCCGAACTAAAGGAAGGGCTATTCGAAGAGTACCAACCATCCGTCACTTCATATGTCTTTTTTGCCTGCAGAGAGTAAAGATAGACCTTTGTCATAGCCTCAGCTTCCGGTTTTGCATAGGCAATCCACATGCTATCTGGAGACCAGGCGTATTGGCCTATCTCCCAAGCTTTTGCTCTGGCTACTTCAACGGTTTTCTTGGTCTCAATGTCAACATAATTTAGGCGGAGTTTCTTGTCACTCCAGAGCAGTTTTTTGCTATCTGAAGACCAGTATATTTGATATTTATAGGTGTCAGCATCTTTTGTGATCTGCTGTGGCTTATCAGCACCGTCTTGCGGCATGATATAGATTTCATTGGCACCGCTGGCATCGGAAATATAGGCAATCCATTTACCGTCTGGTGACCATTTTGAGTTTCGTTCATGAAATCCAGAGGTGTTTGTCAGGTTGCGTGTATTTCCATGCTTTGCTGGTACCGTGAAGATTTCACCCCGGGCGCCAAATAATGCCCTTTTCCCATCGGGAGCGATTTCATAATTGGTTATGTTGTCCATGACATTAACAATCTTATCGCGCCCAGAAACCATATCGTTAGCTATGACAATGGGAACTTTAACCGCCTGTTCTTCGGTCAGACCAAAGCGATAGATGTAGCCCCCGTTTTCAAACACAAGAGCCTTAGAACCAAGAGAAGGAAACTTGATATCGAATTCTGTGAAATTGGTTAATTTTCTTGTCTCTTTGGTCGCCATGTCATAGACATAGAGATTCATCTTTTTGTTATCATCACGGTCGGAAAGGAAATAGATTTTGTCGCCGCTCCACATGGGGATAATATCTTGTGCGGGATTGTCGGTGATGTTTTGTATTTTCTTTGTATCAAAGTCGTAGATCCAGATATCATCCGCCATTCCACCGCGGTAACGCTTCCAGGTTCTGAACTCACGGAATATACGATTATAGGCAAGCTTTTTATCGTCGGGAGAGAATGAGCAAAATCCACCCCTCGGCAGCGGCAACTGTACCGGAGTTTCGCCATCAACAGAAGCAAAATAAAGCTGACCATTGAAGTCATTCCATTCCCGCATGCGCGAGCGAAAAACAATATGCTTATTGTCGTGCTTCCATCCCATTACTATATTATTGGGACCCATACGATCTGAAACATCATCACGGCTGAGGGAGGTGGTGTATGTAAGCCGTTTAGGTACCCCACCGTTTGCCGGTAACAGATAAACTTCACGATTGCCATCATATTCCCCAGTAAACGCTATGTTCTTTCCATCAGGCGAGAAGCGGGCAAAGATTTCGAAGCCTTCGTGGCTGGTCAGCTTGCGAGCAACCCCGCCTGTTGATGGAACCGTGTAGAGGTCGCCGGCGTAGCTAAATACGATCTGGTTGTTGTAAATTGCCGGGAAGCGAAGCGCACGGGTTTCTTGCGCGGCATAAGAAAACCCACAATACAATATAAACACAACAAGAAGAAAGCCAGACAGTTTTTTTGCTTTCATCTTACCCCTCCTTACAATATATATGGTTACTATGCTTTAATTATTAGCATAGAATAGAGCAATGTCAACATAAAAAATGCCCTTGGAGCCAAAATTAACTTTACAAACAACTCCCTTGATATAAAGCGATAGGTCTTATAATGTTGTGGGTTTATTGCCTGAGAAGAATACCTTCCCCATTTGGACAGAGATTTTGAGACAGTAAATTGCTATTTTTAGGTGTTTAACTTTTTAGGAACTCTTTTATATGGTGAGTTTTCAGCCGATTCAACTGTCCAAGAGACTTAATTACAGTCCTAATTTGGGTTGATTATGATAGAGCAAGGGGATTAAGGACAATAATATTTAATCAAGAAAGAAATGGATAGGAAAAGATTTATCCCCGAGACGGCCTGGCAGGGGATGAAGGGGATTTTATTTTATTGAGCAGGGGGAAGGGATTTACCAGATGCCCTTGCAATCCTATTTTATTCTTGTCCACTCCCATAGCCAGGGCGATGAGCTGGCTGAAATAGAAGATGGGCAGATTGAGACTCAGTTTATAAGTCTGCTCTATCTCACTCTGTCGAGCATCCAAGTTGCTGTGACACAGCGGGCAAGCCACTGCCACTGCCTCGGCTCCTACCTGCTTGGCGTTGACCAGTATGTCCCGGCTCAGCTTGACCACGATATTGGTCAGTGCCAAAGCCTGCCCTGCGCCGCAGCAATCGGTTTTGTAAGACCAGTCGAGCACATCTATTCCGCAGCCTTTAAGCAAATTGTCCATGGTCATAGGATACTCACATTGGTCGAAGTTAACCGCTTTGGGGGGACGGGTTAAGAGGCAGCCGTAATAGCACACCACCTTCATCCGTGAGAGGTCTTCTCGGACCGATTCCCTTATCCGTTCCAAACCCACCTCGTTATAGAGGATATCCAGAGGGTGGCGAACCTCAACGCTCCCTTGATAGGCATAATTGAGGACCTGCTCCACCTTCTCCCTAAGCTCGGGATTCTCGCTTGTCTCGTGCAGGGCGATCTTCAACCGGGAGAAACACGAAGCGCAAGGGACTATCATCTGCCGGAAGCCGTCCTCTTCGGCGATAGCCAGATTCTTTATAGGGAGGGTTACTCCCAGAAGCTTCGAGCTGCAGTGAGCCGGGGATGTGCCGCAGCAGATCCATCCCCGCAGCTCCTCATACTCTATCCCCAGCTTCTCCAGCACAGCTCTCATGGAGAGGTCGTATTCAAAGGCAGTGGAGTGGAGAGAGCATCCCGGGTAGTAGGCGTATCTCATCAACTGGTCTCCTCTATCTCTTTGATTTTTTTGAAAATCCGCCTTACTTCTCGCAGTGCTGTGGGCTTAGGGGTGAGCTTGAGCTTTCTATTTAAGAACATCTTTATACCCAATCCTACATCTTTAGTAAAGTCCTTCGTCCGCAGCTTGAGCATCATTATCAGTCCCACCTCGTACAGTCTTCCGAACCAACTGATGTTCTGTAAAGAGGTCTGGAAGAAGGCGGGCACCACCGGATATTTCGCCTTTATCCTCTCTCGCTGGGCGATTATTCGGGCAGCATCCATCACCCGGGCGATATCTATCTCCTGGGGGCAGCGGGTGGTGCAGGTCTCACATGTGGTGCACAGCCATATCATCTTGCTGTTGAGCACCAGCTCACGCTGGCCATATATCACTCCCTGAATTATCTGGAAGGGGGTATAGTCGGTCTCATAGGTGACCGGGCAACCGGCGGCACACTTGCGGCACTGATAGCAGAGGTACACATTCTGGTCGCTCTCCCGGGCGATCTTATCAATAAAATCTGATTTCAGGGTTTCCTGCGTTAACACCTTTTCCATTATCTCAGCTCCCTTGAATCCTCCATTCAAAGAAGATGCGCATTAAGCTATACAGAATAACCATCCTATTTGATGAGGTCGGACACCAGGCTTTCCATCCCGCCGGCGTGGAGCACAATCCCTCTCACTCCTTCCGTTTTCTTCACCTGGGTGAGAATCTCCTTTGCTATTTTGATGCCCTCCTCCTCGGGTTTGCCGCTCGATTCCAGCCGCTGGATGAGGGAATCGGGCACCATCATCCCCGGTGCTTCCTGCAGGGCTTTGGCTTGCTCCACCGAGACCAGCGGTATTATCCCTGCCAGGATGGGAGTTTTCTGAAGTGATTCTTGCTGCCGCACCAGCTTTATCCATTTCCCGAAGCGCTCTAGGTCGAAGACCGCTCGGGTCTGAACAAAGTCCGCACCCGCTTCAACCTT
>JAOUOQ010000117.1 GCA_029880275.1 Candidatus Aminicenantota bacterium
ACCTGGGTGGAGAAAGGGGTGGTTAAAAATCTCAGCTACAGCAGGTATTGGGCAGCCCAGAAGGGGAAGGAGCCTACCTTTGCCATGAACTTTCTGATGGAAGGCGGTGACCATACCATAGAAGAGCTGATAAAAGATACCGAAAAAGGGATTTTGGTAAGCAGCTTCTGGTATATCCGCATGGTGGACCCTAATAACCTGTTGTGCACCGGGCTGACCAGAGATGGGACCTTCTGGGTGGAGAATGGTAAGATTCAATACCCTATTAACAACTTCCGGTTCAACGAATCTCCGGTGGTGCTCCTCAACAACATAGAGAATATGACCAAATCCCAGAAGGTTGACTTCGGCATAATACCGGGGGTAAAAGCCCATAAATTTACTTTCTCCAGCGTGTCGGAGGCAGTATAATACAGAAAAGGGATGATAATTCAGTAACAAACTTTTCTGAAACCAGATAATTATAATATTAAGGAGTGAGGGATATGTTACAAAAAAGGATAATTTTAATGGGGTTGCTGGTGATATTTATAGCCGGTACTCTGTCTCCGCTATTCGGTCAGGGTGTTAAGGTCGGGAGTTTCACTCTTCCCAGAGATGTGGAACACAGCGGAAAGACGATACCCCAAGGGGTATACCAGCTCTCTATAGAGACCCGTGATGAGGATACTTTCATTTGCATCTGGAAAGATGAGGAGCAACTCTCCAAAGAGATGGCCATCATCCAGGAGGCTAAGAAGAACTATCCAACGCCTGTTATCGCTGTGGATGTGATAACTCAGGATAAGGACCAGTTTGTCAGAATCAGAGTATTTATGGAGCGGAAAGTATACAAAGCGTTCTATAAATGCGTATAAGTTTGGAGAGGATGTCCGCTATCTCTTACCCGCTAAAAAAAGAGTAAATTGGGGTGAGGTGAGTTTCTGCCGACGGAGGGATGCCCTTCCCTGTCATCATAATATAAGCAGATGGAAGTCAATATAAGATACCAGGAAAATGTGGTCATTGTTGACCTGAAAGGAAAACTGGTCTGGGGGAGGGAGAGGCTCGTTTTAAAGGAGACTATCAGCCAATTGCTGGAAAAGGAGAGAAAAGATATCCTTCTCAATCTGTCCGAGGTAAAATATATGGACAGCAGTGGTATCGGGGAGCTGGTATCCAGCTATCGTGCAGTGAAACAGGCTGGGGGACGGCTAAAAATTGTCCATCTGAGTAACAGAATATATACCACCCTGACCATCATGAGGTTATTGCCGATTTTTGAGGTCTTCTCGGATGAGAAGGAAGCGGTAAAAAGCTTCTCCACTGAAGCGTAAAAAGCAAACTCCCCTTTGACCCGCTACTACATAGCCTCCAGAACCCTCTTGAACCCGCAGCGCTGACATACCCTCTCCTCCCGGGAGCACCAATCCTGATATATCTGAAGAAGCCCCTGCTGTCTTCGGGCGCTGTTGACAACCTTTTTTAGCCTATTTTCATAAGCAAACAGCCTGTATTCCATAAATCTCAACAGACTGTTAGAAGGTAACTTGGGATACCAGCGGTAGAATCGAACCAGGAGATTTTCCAGCTGTTTATGCTCTTTATTTCGCGCATATAGAATCAGGGCTGGAATGATAACATTCACTATAATGGTAGCCGATCGCCCAGGACCGATTAACCGGATGCTCTTTTTCAATGTTTTCCCTGCAAAAGTGTAGTGCCAGCTCCAGTAATCCTCCTCTACCGAGCTGAAAAGCTCTTTCAACTCTTTGTTTATCTTTTTAAAATGGGATTCTTGGGCTGAAATCCCCGGAGCGCAAAATATCATCAGTAGCTTATGAAGCGGGGTTAAAGGAAAAACTCGGAGGAGGAAGTAGCACATGCCGGCTATGCGTCGAGCAGGGAAGTTAGCTGGTCGCATTCCACTTTTCCATATATACCGTGGTAGCACTTTATCCTGATATCGCCCCTTCAATCTCTCCCAGCTCTGCTCCAGCTCTCGTATATACTTGTCTTGTAAAACCGCCGGCTTAAGCGGAAGCTCCTGCTGGCTGGGTAATATGCCAGACATCCCCAAGAGCAGCGCTTGCAGAGTCATCCCCCAAATAGATGGTTTGGTTGAAGACAACACCTCCCTTATCTCTTTCAATGGAAGCTGACGAGCAAGCAGCAAAAACTGCTCCTTGTTCCGCTTATAGCCCAGAGCCTCCATTACCCTTTCGTAAATAACCTGATTGTAATCCTCCTGGGAGAGCTCTTTGGCGAAGCGGTTGGCTTTGCTGACTATCCGAGCATCCCCGGCTAAGTCTAACAGGGCACCTATTTTGCTTAATTCCCTGGCTCTAATGACCGAATAGCAGGGACCCTGGCTGGAAGGAGAAGCAAAGGGGTAAGCGGAAGGGTTTATAGTATTGGACAGGGTTGTGAGTTTAGTATCTAAGGCATGATAAAGGGGAAGCTGGGGTATCTCCCTCCCGACGGAATTGACCAGCTTCTTGTTTACCCCCAGATCGTCCCACATTATTACATGGAGGATCACATTATCATAATTTTTATCCTGATGATGATTATGAGCAAACCAGTCGGAGGCTAGCACATGGATTTCAATATCTCCTCTCAATACCTCTGCCGATGGTATCTTTATCGCAGCCTGGATAAAATCGGGACCGGACTCCGAATTCCACTTCCCCGGAGAGAGAACCTCCACCTTTTCACCCGAGTTTGTTTTAAGTTTATCCATGCGGAGACGCTGGTCGAACCATATACTCTGCACCAACTTCTCGGCAATCCGCTTTTCCAGCCCATACTCAGAAAAAACAACTCGCCCTTCTCTTGTTATCCAATAGGGGAAGAGCTTCCTGAGGTAATCTATGAGGAAGCCTTCGCTATCTTCCCATTTTTTTTCTTGCCCATTCATCGTAATGCTTCAAGTAGGCGTTTGCTACCTCCACGGGATCAAGCTGGAGACATCTGGCATATTCTATGAGAAAACTCCTCAGATATGCCCGACATGGAAGAGCTTCGTAATTGTCCTTTTCTATGTTATTTAAAGTTTCCACGCTTATTTTGGTAACCTTGGAAATATCATTCAGCTCTACCTGCTTGAATATTCTCATCCGCCTGAGAAAATCCCCTTTGTATATGTGCTCCTCCTGAGGAAAAAACCTCCCCTCTTCGGTGACCTCCTCTTCTTGAAAAGCGATTTTCTGACCCCGCTCAGGAGCTGCCGTTGGTTTTTTCTGCAAGAGCTCCTCTGACTTTAAGCGTCCTTGCTGGATCAATTCCTCATTGTATGCTTCCCTGCTACTCTTATCCACCAAGACCTTGTATGCTTCATCCAGTGCGCGGGAGGCCTTTTTCAGCTCCTCCTCGGAAAAAAGTGAGTAAATTGCCAGAGAGCCTGGCTGGTAGATGCTCTTCAGTCGCTTATAGGCCTCCTTTATCTCCCTTTCGGTAGCCGAAGGTGAAACTCCCAGAAGCTCATAATGGCTGAGTCTAATTAGGTCTTCAGGGAAAAGCGTGTATTGCCTCATCTTATCCTCTGATTTGTCGGAAATCACCTTTCATAACCGACAAGCAACCGATTGGTGATATTCCTGACCGACCTGGTGGCGCCTGAATCGGGGTAATTGAGAAGGAGAGGTTTCCTTAACCTGGTCGATTCCTCCACTTGCAAGTCATTATCAATATAGCCCAAGTACTGGAGAGTAATCCCAATGGCATTCTCGCAGACCTTCTCTATGAAATAGCCAAGCCTTCGGTGGTCAGGAGTAGTGGTCCAGTTCAATATCAGCTTGACTGCAAAGCGGGGGAGTTCCTCTTCAATTTTCTTTTTTACTCCTTCATCCAACATACCTCCCGCTTCGCTGATTATTTCAGCCACCCTTTTTGCCCCCCACTTCCCTTCCTGGTCAAAGGATACCTCCCATCTCTTTCTTGTCTCAAGGTCAGGGATGAGAGTGCTCAGTCGTCGCCAAAGGGCGGTTTTGATGAATTGATAGAAGTTCTCAATGGAAGCTGGCTCAGGTCGGGCAATCACCACTTTATGATGGGCTATGAGGAAAAAATCGAGGACATTAAAGGAGACTCCAGTCCCCAGGTCCAGGATGATGAAGTCTGCTGAAAGCTTCTTGATGGCCTTGAGGAACATCATCTTCTTCTTATAAACTATATTGGCTATTCCCAGAGGAGTTTTACCTCCGGGTATAAGCGAGAGATAGGGTACATCTGTCTGAATGGTAACCAGGGCCAAATTGGACACCTTGCCAGAGATGAAATCAGAGAGACTGAGCCCCCTGAGTGGGAGGTTCAGATAGGTATGAAGATTGGCGTTACCGAGGTCTGCGTCGACTAATATCACTTTCTTGGAAAGCCCGGCAATGTGGATTCCCATATTAGCCGCCAGAAAGCTCTTCCCTACTCCGCCCTTCCCGCTGCCAAAAGCTATAATTCTCCCGCCATCTTTATTGCTATCTAATACATCTCGGAGCATATCTCTCCACTCCTAATCCAGGACAGCCTTTTAGCTATGGAATCTCTTTGGCAGAGGTTTTGAGCACCTCGTTCAAGCTCCCTGTGCGGTATCCTTGCAAGTCTAAGGTTATATATTTGTATCCCAGATTCTTAATCTTTTTGACAGCTTTTTCGAGTACATTAGAATCAAGGAAGCGAGAAATTTCGGAAGAAAGCACCTCAATGCGTGCCAAATCACCATGGTGACGGATACGAACCTGCTGGAAGCCAAGCTCCCTTAAAAAGTCCTCTCCCTGTTCTACAGTCTTCAACTTCTCACTGGTGATGGTGGTATGATAAGGGAATCGGCTCGCCAGACAGGCCGATGAAGGAAGATTCCATGTCGGCAGACTAGCCTTTCGGGAGAGGTAACGAACCTCGTCCTTGGTAATTCCGGCATCTATCAACGGGCTTAACACTTTAAGCTCCCGCGAAGCCTTCAATCCAGGACGGAAATCCGAAGTATCATCCACATTGCTCCCCTCAATCACCACATTATAACCCTTCTCAGCCGCAATTTCTTTCAATCGGGTAAAAAGCTCAACCTTGCAATAATAGCAGCGGGAGGGGGAATTGGAGCGAAATCGGGGAGATGCCAGCTCATTAGTAGCAATAATTGTGTGAGCTATACCATAGCGGCGGGCGAAATCTTTCGCCCTTTTCAAATGGTGCTGAGGATAAAGAGGGCTCTGTGAGGTCACGGCCAGTACTTTATCCCTCAGGACCATTTGGGCTACATAGAGGAGATAGCTGCTATCCACCCCCCCACTGAAAGCCGCCACCACAGAAACATAACCCCGTAAAAGCTTACTAAGCTGTTTCTCCTTTTCCTCCGGAGATAATCCTTTTCTATATTTAGTATTCATATTCTGCGAGTAATAATTATGACTTTTTAACTATGCTAACAAAGGCGTGAGGATTAAGTCAAGCCATTTTCCTTTAAGCTGAAAACAAAAAGTATTCTGTTTTAGCTCTCGATTAGTTTGACAAATCAACAAGTTTGAGCTATCTTTTTACAAAAGACACAAGAAAGGTAGATTGAGGTGATTGACCTGAAAAATTGGAGAAGGGGCTCCACGGTTTTCCTGTTTACCATCTTTTGCCTGTTTCTGTCAATCTTGTTAAGAGAAGACTTTGCCCGGCAGGAGGAGAGAGGAGTAACATTCACCAAGCTCTGGGAGTTCCAGGTGGAACAAGCCGCCAACCTTACAACCTCCGTCGCCATCCTTACTCAACCTGTTTGCGATGCGGAGAGGGTCTATTTCGGCTCCGAAAACGGCACTTTTTATGCCCTGGATATTGCAAGTGGAGAAAAAGTGTGGGAATTCACCGCCGGGAGCCCGGTTCAGCAGAGTGCTACCCTGGGGAACGACAGCCTGTTCGTGGCTACTTCTGGTATGGATGCATTATCTCTGGACCTCCTTACTGGAAATCTCCGCTGGAGAAGGAAATTGGATGGCGAAATCTTTACTCCCTTAATCTTCGACAGAGGAGCTCTATATCTCGGCTTTTCACGATATATCGCCTGCCTGAGAGCCTCTGACGGGGAGGAGATATGGAGATTTGAGACTGGTGGAGAAGTTCATGCCCCTCCACTTATCGAAGGCGAATATCTTTATGGCGGCTC
>JAOUOQ010000118.1 GCA_029880275.1 Candidatus Aminicenantota bacterium
ATAGGCGTCAACAAGCAGCAGTAATAGCCTTTTGGCAAGGCTATCAAAGACCCTCATTTGCCTATCCCCTGTTTGATTGGTGATAAGAGTCCAGCCTCTCCATAAAGAGCTCGTCTACCTGACGGCCATTCAAAGAGACAATGCTGGGACTGGATACTACCACCATATCCAATCCCTGCTCTCCGCGACACGGGTATCGGCGAAAAGCCTCTCTGACCAACCTTTTTATCCTGTTTCGGACCACGGAGTTGCCTATTTTCTTGGATGCCACCACTCCCAAACGGTTGTGGCGCAAGTGATTAGGAGCCAGATACAAAATAAAAAATGGGGAATAGAGCTTCTTCCCCACCTGATATACCCTCTTAAAATCTGACTGTGTAGTGAGTCGATATTTTCTGGTGAATCTCTCTCCCTTACTAACCATACGAGAGCAGACGACAGGGGATGTAAGGGTATTATACTGTCAGCTTTTTCCTCCCTTTCTTCCTCCTCCTATTGAGCACCTTACGCCCGTCCTGGCTCCTCATGCGGATACGGAAACCATGGGTTTTATGCCGCTTGCGATTATGAGGCTGATATGTCCGCTTCATCCCCTGCCTTAAATCTAAAATTCCATTATTACCAACAACTTCTTCAACTCATACTATTAAACTTTTCCCCCTTTGTCAAGGTAATTCTGAGGATGACCGTTCTCACAATTTTTTATTTGAAATCCATCTGGCGATATGTTATTATTAGTAAAATGAAATTCTCAGCAGGGGGGAAGAAAAAGTATTCATGCGAATGGATTTTCCACAGATTGTGCAAAAAGCTGTTGAAAACTATTTTAAATGATAGTAGTAAGCGAACTTATTTCCGTCGGGAGGAGAGGCAACTACTCTGATAGATGAGATGAGTGATAAGGGTATCTGGGAGAAAGTTCTGGAAAAGATAGCCGATAAGATAGATATCCAGACTTATCACACATGGTTCAACCCTACTGTTTTTCTCGGCTTAAAGGATAATATTCTCTCTGTTAAAGTTCCCAATCGCCTATTTGAAGAATGGCTAAGTGAGAAATATTCACAGGTCATTAAAGAGTCGCTGGACGAATTAGGATATGGAGAATTCAAGGTCAGCTTTGTGAGCGGCAAGCCGATATCGACTGAGCCGATGGTGATGAAGAGCCCCAAAAGCAAAGTGAAAAGGCTTACCTTTGGCGATTCCTCTCAGATGAACCCGAAATATACCTTTGAGAGCTTTGTGGTGGGCGACTGCAACGAGTTTGCCCATGCGGCTGCCCAATCGGTATGCAAGAATCCGGCTAAGAACTTTAATCCACTGTATATCTTCGGGGGAGTGGGCCTGGGGAAGACCCATTTGATGCACGCCATTGGCTTCAGCACCATGCAGAATTGTCCTCACTTGAAGGTCTCCTATCTCCCGTCAGAGAGGTTTATGAACGAGCTTATCAGCAGCATACGCCACGACAAAACTCAGGAGTTCAGGGAGCTCTACCGAAGCATTGATGTTCTGCTGGTAGACGACATTCAGTTTATTGCCGGCAAAGACCGCACTCAGGAGGAGTTCTTCCACACCTTTAATCATCTCTTCGACAGCCAGAAGCAGATTGTGATATCCTGCGACTGCCATCCCCGGGAGCTGCCTAAATTCCACGAGCGACTGCAGTCGCGGTTTGAATGGGGTTTGTTAGCCGATATCAAACCCCCTAAGCTGGAGACCAAGATAGCCATTCTCCATAAGAAAGCTGAGCTGCAAAATGTAGCTCTGCAGCCCAATGTGGCTATGTTCATCGCCGGGAAGATAAGGTCGAACATAAGGGAACTGGAGGGATGTTTGAACCGGCTGATCGCCTTCAGCTCTCTCACCGGTCGTGAGATAGATATGGAGTTGGCTAAAGAGGTGCTTACGGATGTCATCAGCGATGAGATGCGGGTGGTGACCATTCCTCGCATTCAAGAGTTTATAGCAGACCATTATAAGCTTAAGGTGACTCAGCTTAAGTCCAAGGGCAATGCCCAGAGGATAGCCTTCCCGCGTCAGATCGCCATGTATCTGAGCAAAAAGCTCACTAACGCTTCTCTTCCGAAGATAGGGAGCAAATTTGGTGGAAAACATCATTCCACCGTGCTGCATTCCATCCGCAAGATAGAAGATTTGAGAAAGAAAGACCGTGCTTTCCACAAATTGATTAACAGCTTTATTGAGTCGCTGACATGAGGTTCAAGTTGTTTTGCACACCTTCTTCCAGAGTGGGTGTTCTTTTTTTATCTCGGAGCGCGTTTTGCACATATTATAAGAGTACCGAAGGAGAGTTTCCTTATTTTTACCCACAGGGTAACTAATTATTTTAATTGGAAAAATGCTAATTTTTCACATAATTTTATTTTACTACTACTATTAATTATTAAATAGATATATAATAATATTAATAGTATTAGAAGGGGAGAAAAATGTTATTCACAATAGGAAAAAATCAGATACAAAGGGAACTTCACCTCATCCAGGGAGTGATAGAGAAGAAAAACACCATCCCTATACTTTCGAACCTGCTCATTGAGACCGAGGCAAACCATATAAAAATGGTGGCCACTGACCTCGAGGTAGGTCTGCGCTGCAAGAGCGAGGCTACGATAAATAAGGAGGGAGCGGTAACTATTTCCGCCAAGAAGCTTTACGAGATTGTCAGAGCGCTCCCGGAATCGGACATTAAGTTCGAGAAGATCGACAACAACTGGGTATCCATAGAATGCGAGCGCTCACAGTTCAAGATTGTGGGACTTCCTAAAGAGGATTTCCCCTCGTTACCGGAGTTCGATTTCGCAGAGGGTATCTCTATCTCCGCAGACCTTCTGAAAGAAATGATACACAAGACATCTTTTGCCATATCGGAAGAAGATACTCGCTATGCCCTCAATGGAGCTCTGTTTGTTATTCAGGGTAAGCAGATATGTATGGTAGCCACCGATGCCCATCGTTTAGCCTGGTTCAAAACAGAAGCGGAGAATGAGCTTTCAGCTAAAGAGATTCGGGTGATTATCCCCAAGAAAACCGTCCAGCAAATAAAGGCGATTATAGACGACGGCGGCAAAGAGGTGATTTTTGGTCGCAGCGAAAACCACGTCTTCTTTAAAATAGAGGATAAAATCCTGGTCTCCAGAATCATTGAGGGTCAGTTTCCCAACTATGAGAAGGTTATCCCCGTCGATAGTGATAAGGAGGTTATTTTCCCGGCCAAAGATTTCACCGACGCCATCAAGCGGGTGTCATTGCTTTCCAACGAGAGGTCCAGGGCTATAAAGTTTTACATCAATCCGGGCAAGGTTGAGATAAGGTCGAGCAACCCCGAGTTGGGGGAAGCCTGCGAGCTCCTCTATGTCCCCTATCAAGGGGAAAAGGTGAAAATCGGGTTCAATGCCCAGTACATTATCGACTTCTTGAATGTGGTCGAGGACAAGGAGATCAAGTTTGAAATGAAGGACGAAACGAGCCAGGGACTGCTCACGCCGGCAGGAGAGCACGCCTACGAGTATACTTATGTAGTGATGCCGATGAGGATTTGAGCCGTATCGCCAGTCTTCTCCTGGTGCCAGAGGCAGTGGACACAGGTATGATAGAAGAGTTTAAATGAGCTCACGGGGGAGCAATTCTATTACCAAAATGACTGATATACTAATATCCTCTCCATCACACTCCTTTGCTCCTTGACTTCTCAGAAGTTCCTGACTATCTGGGAGCGGGAAAGGATTTTTTATAATTAAAGAGGTTGGCATTTTATGAAAAAGCAAATTAATAAGAACAACAAGCCGGAAAGCATTTACGATGCCGATAAGATAGTGGTGATTGAAGGGCTGGATGCCGTTCGGAAGAGACCGGCGATGTATGTGGGCTCTACCGGGATTTTCGGTCTGCATCAGCTGGTCTTCGAGGTGGTGGACAACAGCATCGATGAGGCCATGGTTGGATTTTGCAACAAGATAAAGGTCTTCATCCATGTAGATAATAGCGTCACCGTTATTGATAATGGTCGGGGGATACCGGTGGACATGCACAAGAAGGAGAAGAGACCGGCAGCCGAGGTGGTGATGACCACCCTCCATGCGGGGGGGAAGTTTGACAACAAAGCCTATAAAATCTCCGGTGGTCTGCATGGAGTGGGGGTATCGGTAGTAAATGCTCTTGCGGAGAGGCTGGACCTGGAGATAAGAAGAGACGGAGAAATCTACCAGCAAAGCTACAGTCGGGGAAAGACCCTGGCCCCGCTGGAAAAGATAGGAAAGACCAAAAAGAGGGGCACCAAGATCCGCTTCCGTCCAGACCCCGAGATATTTGAGACCCTCGATTACAACTTCGACCTCCTCTCACAAAGGCTGAGAGAGCTGTCCTTTTTGAATAAAGGCTTAAAGATTTACATCCGGGACGAGCGCATCAACAAGGAGCATGTGTTCCATTACACCGGAGGGATAGTCTCCTTTGTTCAGCATTTAAATATGAACAAGGTCACCCTCCATTCCAAGCCAATCTACTTTGCCGGAGAAAGAGAAGAGGTGTACATGGAGATTGCCCTCCAGTACAGCGACAGCTATAGCGAGACCATCTTCACCTATGTCAACAACATAAATACCCGAGAGGGGGGCACCCACCTGGTAGGGCTTAAGTCTGCGCTCACCCGTACCATCAACAGCTATCTGGCCAGCAATCACCTGTTGAAAAACGACAAGCTCAAAATAGGGGGCGAGGATACCAGAGAAGGGCTGGTCGCCATTCTCAGCCTGAGCTTGAGGGAGCCCCAGTTTGAAGGACAGACCAAATCTAAGCTCGGTAACAGTGATGTCAAGGGAATAGTGGAGAACTTCGTCAACGAGCAGCTGGGACATTATCTCCAGGAGCATCCCACGGAAGCCCGTAAGATATTGAGTAAGGTGATCGATGCCGCCCGGGCGCGAGATGCAGCCAGAAGGGCGAGGGACCTGACGCGCCGCAAAGGGCTGCTGGAGGTGAGCTCCCTGCCGGGGAAGTTAGCCGACTGCCAGGAGAGAGACCCCGTCAAAGCCGAGCTTTACATCGTAGAGGGGCCTTCTGCCGGAGGCTCGGCAAAGCAGGGGAGAGACCGACGCTACCAGGCGATACTCCCCTTGCGGGGCAAGATCCTCAATGTAGAGAAAGCTCGGTTTGACAAGATGCTCTCCAACGAGGAGATAGGCACCATTGTCACCACTCTGGGCACCGGCATCGGAGAGGAAGAATATGATGTATCCAAGCTCCGCTATCATAAAATTATAATCATGACCGATGCCGATGTGGATGGCTCGCACATTCGAACCCTTCTGCTGACCTTCTTCTATCGCCATATGAAAGAGATCATAGAGCGCGGCTATCTCTACATAGCCCAGCCACCCTTATTCAAGGTCAAAAAGAGTAAAAAAGAGGTCTACATTCAGGATGAGAAAAGGATGGAGGAATTTCTTATGAGGGGGGCGGTGGAAAATGTCAAGGTCCAGGTGAGAGGGGCAGAGGGCTTCTTTGAAGGAAAAGCCCTCCTTTCCATACTGGAAAAGCTCTCCCGACAGCATTATTATCTGGAGAGCCTGGAGCGCAAAGGGTATGACCCGGCTATCATCTACATTTTATTGCAGAACAAAGTCAGAGAAAAAAAGCTCTTCGAGAAACGCATCAACTTGAAGCCCCTGCAGAAGATGTTGAAAGAGGGAGGCTTCAAGGTCAAGGGGATTACCGAGGATGAGGAGTATGGCATTTATCAGATAGAGGTGGAGGATAAATTCCGTCGGGATGGGAGGTCCCTGAAAATAAACTGGGAGCTCATCTCTTCAGCCGAGTACAGCCGCCTTATAGTGCAGGAAGAGCAGATGGAGGGATTTAGCCGTCCTCCCTATGTGGTGATTGACAGCGACCAAAACAGGGTGACTGTCAATACCAAAGAGGAGTTGCTCCAGCACCTCCTCGCACTCGGGAAAAAAGGTCTCTACATACAAAGATACAAAGGACTGGGAGAGATGAATCCCGAGCAGCTCTGGGAGACCACCATGGACCCCTCCACCCGAACCTTCAAGAAAGTCTGTATTGACGATGCGGTGGAGGCGGATAAT
>JAOUOQ010000119.1 GCA_029880275.1 Candidatus Aminicenantota bacterium
AGGTTTCCACCAGTAAGGGAAAACCGATAAATAAAAGGATCTTGACCCTTTGCGCTCTTTTTAAGTAATAGGTTGTTTTTCTCCTCTAATTCTCACATAATTTTTATAGTTTGGCGACCAGCACACTGATGTTACCGGCGCCTGGGCTGCTTATTAAGCCTGGCTTATTTTTTCTCTACGGGGAGATTGGGTTCTTCGGGTGTTTGTTCAGGCTCGGTGAACTCCTCAAACCTTACCTCCTCATACCCCCTGCGCTTGGCGACAATGCGGTAGTTGAAGGAGATGTTGGAGGTCCCGCCCCCCAGCTCCCGCACCTCAAAGGAGTCTTTATCCTGCTGGGAGATGTATAATCCCTGGCACGCTCCTCTGGGGGTGAGGAAGACGAGGTAATCAAGGCCGGTATTCGCCGCCTGGGTAAAGACACTCTCTAACTGCACCAGCGCCTGCCCGTTGACCAGTTGTGCGGTGCCGAAGTCCTCAAACCATATCTCCGGGCTTTCCATGGCATAAAGCAGCACCTTCTTGCCATTATCTATCGGCTGCACGCAGGGCTTACTACCATCAACGGTTAAATTTCCGCCTACATGAACATTGCCAGCAAAAAAACCAGCATAGCCACTGGCGCTAGAGCTTATACCAAATACCCCAAAATTGGCACCGCTGGTGGCCGCGGCCTTTCCATAAACTCCAATACCGCTTGTGCTCCTGCTTTCACCATATACCCCATAATTAAGTCCGCTGGTGGCAAAGCCATACCCATAAACGCCCGTACCGTCGGTGCTCTCGCTTACACCATATACTCCAAAATTGGCCCCGCTGGTGGCAGAGGCCGCCCCAACAACGCCCCGACCGATGTCGCTATCAGTTTTGCCATGTACACCGAAATTGGAGCCGCTGGCGGCAGATGCCCAGCCATAAACGCCAGTACCATTGTCGCTATCGCTTCTTCCATATACTCCATTAGTATCGCCGCTGGAGGCACTGGCATACCCACCAATGCCCCGACCGTTGGTGCTGTCGCTTCTTCCATAAACCCCATAAGTTCCGCCGCTGATGGCAGTTGCAATCCCATAAACGCCCCGACCAGCGGTGCTGGCGCTTTGACCATATATACCGTATCTTGTGCCGGTGGTGGTGGTATTATTCCCAAGCAGGGCATAAGTATCGGCTACCGTCACCCAAAGCGTGCCAGTCATATCATCACCTGCGGTGCTCACAAACCCGGTGGAGTCAACCCCATCCAGCAGGTCGGCATCTAAACCGGTAGGGTCTATCTTGGAGGCAGCGATGTTTGCTCCCGCATTAATATCCGCATCCATAATGGTCCCATTCACTATCATTGAGCTATTGACGGAGTTAGTCTGCCCCTCGTTTACATAGTCCGGGTCGTGATTGTGAACCACCGGAGCGAATGCTGATGCATCCTGACCATCCACGGTATCGGCATCGTCCGCCAGCTCCGATTTGAAGCTGTAGCCCACGGTGACTATCTGCTTGCGGGGAAGCAGGGTCTCATTGGCACCCGAAGGGTCAATGGCTATCTCCAGAAAGACCGGGTCGGCGGTCTGAAACACGGTGGAGTCCAGCGCGCCGTAGATAACCGCCCCCGAGCCGATGAGGTGGCTGAACACTCCGTTGTCATCCGGGGTGACCGAGGCATCCTCCTGGTAGCAAAGGGTGCCGCTGCCCGGGGTGGCGGCATCCCCTCCCTGATAGAGACTGAACCTCACCGTGGTAGCAGTAATAATCGGTATTCCCTTATCATCGGTCAGCCGCCCCTGATAGTTAAGAAGCTGCGGCACCTGTGCCAGAATGACTACCGTTAAGAAACAAAACACAACAAAAATCGCTGAAGTTAATAGCCTCCTCATGGTTGCCTCCCATTTGATGTAAAAATTGTTAATAATATGTGTATACCCTTAGTGCATCTATTTTCAGGTTTCCTGTCTCCACAAATACAAACTTTAATTAACTACTTAAAATTTGTCAAGAAAAAATAACAAAGGATGGAAAGGCAGTATAACCCGGGGAACAAAGACTCAGGTCTCTCTATCAAATTAAGGAATAGAGGCTACACCATATTTTGCCTATGGTAAGAAACGCAGTAATTCCTGCCCTTGTTTTATGTATTGCCGGGCGACCCGCACCTTAAGGCTATTGTTGTTCGGGCTGCTTGAGTCTGGCTTATTTTCTCTCTACAAAGAGATTTTGTTCTGCAGGTGACTGTTCAGGCTCGGTGAACTCCTCAAACCGGACCTCCTCATACCCCCTGCGCTTGGCGACAATACGATAATAGAAGCTGTTATTGGAAGTGCCACCTCCCTGCTCTCGCACCTCAAAGGCGTCTTTATCCTGTTGTGCAATGTATAATCCCTGGCATTCTCCGACAGGGGTGAGGAAAATAAGGTAGCCCATTTCGATGTTGGCTGTTTGGGCAAAGACTCTTTCTATTTGCACCACCGCCTGCCCGTTGACCAGTTGTGCTGTGCCGAAGTCCTCAAACCATATCTCCGGGCTTTCCATGGCGTAGAGGAGCACCTTCTTTCCATTATCAATCGGCTGCACGCAGGGCTTACTACCATCAACGGTTAAATTTCCACCTACATGAACATTGCCATTGAAATAACCTGCATATCCGCTGGAGCTATTAGTTGTACCATATATTCCATAATTGGTGCCGCTGGTAGCTTGGGCATTACCATACACGCCATAACCACTGGGGCTATTGCTCACACCTACTACACCATAATTTACTCCGCTGTCGGCATAGCTTTCTCCAAAAACAGCCCAACCGCTGGTGCTTTCGGTTTTACCATATACCCCATAAGTTGTGCCGTAGCCGGCAGAAGCATAGCCATAAACGCCCCGACCGCTGTTGCTAGCGCTTTCTCCATAAACCCCATAATTGGTGCCGCTGGTGGCCTCGGCATACCCATAAACACCATAGCCACTGGTGCTATCGATTGCACCATATACCCCATAGGTAGTGCCGCTGGAGTTTAGGGTATATCCACAAACGCCCTTACCGTTGCCGCTTACGCTTAAACCATATACCCCATTAGTGCTGCCGCTGGTAGCATCGGCAAACCCATAAACGCCTGAGCCGCTGGTGCTCTTGCTTAGACCAATTACCCCATGAGTAACGCCCTCGGTGGCAGCGGCCTCCCCATAAACGCCCCGTCCCATGGTGCTATCGCTTCTACCATATACCCCATAAGTGACGCCCACGGTGTTAGCGGCCCAGCCATAAACGCCCGTACCGTATAAGATGTAAGAAGTTTTGCCATATAAAGCGTATTGAGTTGCAGTTTTCACATTAAGTGTGCCGGTCATATCATCACCTGTGATATGCACAAAATCTTCGGAGTCCTTCCCGTCCAGCAGGTCGGCGTCCAGTCCAGTGCTGTTGATCTTTGAGGCAGCGATGTTTGCTGATGCGTTAATATCAGCATCCACAATGGTGCCATTCACTATCATGGAGCTATTGACGGAGTTAGCCTGCCCCTCGTTGACATAATCCGGGTCGTGGTTATGTACCACCGGGGCGAAAGCAGCGGCATCCTGACCATCCACGGTATCGGCATCATCCGCCAGCTCAGCTTTGAAGCTGTAGCCCACGGTGACTATCTGCTTGCGGGGAAGCAGAGTCTCATTGGCACCGGCAGGGTCAACGGTTATCTCCAGATAGACCGGGTCGGCGGTCTGAAAGACGGTGGCATCCAGCGCGCCGGAGATGACTGACCCCGAACCGATGAGGTGGCTGAACACCCCGTTGTCATCCGGGGTGACCGAGGCCTCCTCCTGGTAGCAAAGGGTGCCGCTGAGCGGGGTGGCGGCATCCCCTCCCTGGTAGAGGCTGAATCTCACTGTGGTAGGGGTAATAATCGGTATTCCCACATCATCAGTCAGCCTCCCTTGATAGTTGAGCAGCTGAGGCACCTGTGCCAGAATGGTTACCGTTAAAAAACAAAACACAACAAAAATCCCTGAAGTTAATAACCTCTTCATGGTAGCCTCCCATTTGTAAGAATGGTTAATATTATGGTTATATCCTTAGTGAATCGATTTTCAGGTTTTCTAAATAGCCCCCCCTTTGCAGCCTAAAGCTTCCTTTCAGCTCAGTTTTGTGCAACGACTTTACATCCACTGGCAAGAAGAGCTTGGTACAAGCTTAAGAAGGATAAAAAAGCGGTTCTGTTTGAAGAGTTTCCGTTGGACTACCTCCTCAAGCAACATATCATCTCTCAGTCAATGAAAAGTTTAATTGATTATGATATAATTGTCAATAAAAAATAACAGCGAATCGCTATGGGAAATTTTATCTAAAATTACAAGATATATTTTTCATTAGGGTTTTATATATTATCTATCAATTCAAAGCTCCAGCTAATCCAGAAATAGCCTTGTCATATGTGGCTGATTCGGGTAAACTAAGCTCATACTCTATGCGTTTTTCCGAGAGGGGAGCGGCTCTTTTGGGGGTAGAGGCATAATTAACTTCTGCAAGTCTCACCCCTCTTTTATTAATAGTTACATAGTAGACAGGGATAGCCCGGAGAAGCTATGACCTTACTGGACTGGCTGATCATTGTCATTTACATCGCCCTTATTATAGGGAAGAGCCTGTGGATATATAAGGGCCAGAAGAGTCAGAAGGATTATTTTCTTGGTGGTCAAGGGATGTCCCCCTGGAGCGTGGGATTTTCTCTGATAGCCAATCAGGTGAGTGTGATAAGTCTGATCGGCGCCCCGGCATTTGTCGCCCTCCAGAGGCGGGGAGGGATGAGGTGGCTGCAGTATGAGCTGGCGATTCCCTTGGCGATGATTTTTCTGATGCACTTTCTGGTTCCGGCACTGAGGAAGTATTCCCTCACCTCTATCTACGAATATCTGGGGGAGAGGTTTGGTCACACCTGCCGGCTCACCATTAGCACCATTTTTCTTCTCAGCCGGGCTTTGGGGACCGGGGTGGTTCTTTACGCCTCGGCCATGGTGCTGGCGGTGGTGCTGAATATTTCTCTCTTCACCACCATGATTATCATGGGGATGGTCGCCGTACTTTATACCACAATTGGAGGAATTAAGGCGGATATATACTCCGATGTGATTCAGCTAATCATTATCTGGATAGGCACGGTAGCCGCGCTAATCGCCGCCCTGAGCATACTGGGTGCTGACTGGTCCCCCCTGAGCTGGGCTCCGACTGAGCGCTTGATGACCATTGATTTCCACCACCACGGATTGGGTGATGGAGAGACCTTCTCCTTCTGGCCGATGCTGATCGGGGGCTTCTTCCTCTATCTCTCTTATTACGGCTGCGACCAAACCCAGGGACAGCGTCTGCTGACCACCCCCACCCCCGAAGGAGCGAAAAAGGCGCTGTTTATAAATGGTATGTTGAGGTTTCCCCTGGTGCTGGGTTACTGCTTTCTGGGCTTGCTTATGATCAGAGTGTTGGAGGTTGAGCCTCAATTGAGGATGGCGCTGCCTCCGGAACACCCCGACTATCTGATACCGGTTTTCATTATAAAGTTTCTGCCTGCCGGGCTCACCGGATTAGTGCTGGCAGGGCTGTTTGCCGCCAGTATGTCTTCTCTCGATTCATCGTTTAACTCACTGAGTGCGGTGACTATGAGGGACCTCCTGAAGAGCTCTTCGATAGCTAAATGGGGAGAGAAGAGGAGGCTGCTGCTTTCCAGGGCGTTCACCTTTGGCTGGGGTATTTTCTGCACCATGGCGGGGCTGGCCTTTGCCAGGTCTTCGGCGACAGTGATTGAGATGGTAAACATGGTGGGCTCGCTTTTCTACGGTCCGGTGCTGGCGGTGTTTTTGCTGGCCATGTTTACCCGACGCCTTAAAGGGTGGACAGCAATAGCAGGGATGATCTCCGGGGTGGTTGTGAATTTGGGGCTGTGGCTCTTCGCTCCTAAGGTATCCTGGATGTGGTGGAATGTGGCTGGCTTTCTCATTACGATTCTGGTTGCTTTGCTCCTGGGTGTCTTAACCCATTTGCATAGAGTTGAGATTAAGAAGGGAGATGTGTCCTGGAGAGAACGACTCTTT
>JAOUOQ010000120.1 GCA_029880275.1 Candidatus Aminicenantota bacterium
ATTTCTTTGAGGACATTTTTCACCGGCAGACCAAAGCTCTCTATGGGCAGGTTGGAGGCGGAATCAAAGGTTATGAGAGTGCCGCCGGCTTCTACAAAGGATTTCAGGTTGGCCACCCCTTCGTTGTCTATCCCCCCTTCGTAAGGCGACGGCAGTGGGGTATAGGGGCGATCGGGTCTTTCGTCCCGTCTCCCGGTTATTATCTGTTGGGGGCTATCATCGGGGATGATTATGACATCGTAACGGTCTCTGAGGTTGCCGGTGCGCATCTCAGCATTATGGATATTCTTGTAAGGGAACTCAAACTGCTCCAGCAGCCATCTGGTCCACCCTTCGTCCATATTTGCCGTCCACGGCTGGTATAAGCCCAATTTTAGGGGCTTCAGCAGATAACCCTCCCCGCTGATTTTCTTGTTTGCCGCATAGATGTTTAGACGGAGCTCCTTGGCTATGGAAGCCATGGCTTGGTGTATTCCCTTCCTGACAGGGACAATCACCGCTCCCGGCTCAAAGCTCCTGTCGGCGAACTTTAGCGGCTCCTTAGCCCAATAGACTTGATAGCCATCCTTCAACAGGCGGTTTACCGCGGTAAAGGAGTTATTGGTGCTATGCGAGAATACATAGGCATAGGAAGCCCGTCCCGAGACCACTCCCTCTGGATACTCTGCTTCTTTTATCGCTGCCAGCTCTGCCCTGAAGGGGGACTTGATGGTCACCGTCTTCACCCCCATCTGCAGGGGGAGGGTCCATCCTGTATAATCGTATGGCGGTTGGGGGGGACCTTCGGGATAGAGCCTGATATCGGGATACTCCTGCCGTTCCAGCATATCCTTGGCGTATGCTCTGAATGGCTGGGACATCAGAATCACATATGTACCAGCAGGATAGGTAATCCCATCGGCGGTGAAGGAGTCGGTGGCTTTGTGAACCTCAACCCCTCCCAGCATCAGGGTTTCTATCATCTTGATAGCGGTTATCATATCCCGCTGGTCTGGAGGGATAAGGAAGGCAAAGGGAGGCTCTTTTTCTCCTTTTTCAATAGCCTGCTTTCCCATGAGATAGAAGTTGTACAAGAAGTCCTCTTTGTAAGCGGCGGCTGTTTCTAGCAGTGAAAAGGAGGCGACCAGCTCGTAATCCACTAAGTTCCTGAGTCTCCACCAGCCCCCCGGCCAGGGGTTAGGGAAGTTCTCCTGCGGTTTGTATTCGGGCAGCCCTCGGCGCCCACCACTGAGCTGGGATTTGTCGATGAAAATTGGTGTAGCTACTTTGACGCTGGCTGCTTCGGTTAACAGCCCCACCATATTGTGCCACCAGGGAGTCATCAGGAAAGACCCCTCCCACCAGGCGGTGTAAATTGCCTTGCTGACCACGCCGGAGTAGCCCTCCTCTTCCAGGTCCATGGTCATTCGGGCGCCAAGGAGAGCAATCTCTCGCCAGATAATCGGGTTTACATTGGGGTTTATGGGGTCGGTGAAAGGTGGAACGAAGAGCCGCGCTCCATAGGAGCCCATTTGATGCTCGTCCAGTATTATCTCGGGAAACCACTCGTGATAGAGCACTCTGGTTATGAGCTTGGTTTCCTTCTGGGTGACCATGAAGGCATCTCTGTTGTCGTCATGCCCGGTATACTTGTGGTAAAGCCAGGGCATCCTGCCACCCTCATATTCGGTGCCCAGATACTTGTTGTACCAGTCAACCACCATTATCTGCCCATCGGGATTCAGAGAAGGAACCAGTAGAAATATGACCTTGTCAAGGATATTAATAATCCGAGGGGATTCATCAGTAATCAACTGATGGGCTAATTCCAGGGACATCTGAGAGGAGGCAATTTCGGTGGAATGGATATTACAGCTAATCATAGCCACCACTTTCCCTTCGGCAGCCAGTTTGCGAGCCGCTGCGGGATTGAGTCCTCGAGGCTTGGCTAAAGAACGCTGGATTCTTTTGTAAGAATCCAGTTGAGTCATGTTGTCAGCGGAAGTGATAATCACCATAATGAAGGGATTCCCTTCGGTGGTCTCTCCCAGGGTCTTAACCCTGAGCTTATCCGACCTTTCGTCCAGGAGTTTGAAGTAATTTATTATTTGAGGCCAACTGGCTATCTTGTAGTCGGCACCCATTCGGAAGCCAAAAAAATCCTCTGGTGAGGGAACCACTGTCTGAGCGGACAGAAGCGAGGCGGTGAGCAGAATCAGAAACAGGGATACAATAACTTTGGGAAATAACTTTAAATTCCTCATGTTTGCTCTCCCTTCTGCGAATAGGAAAAAATTAAAACCATCTGATAGTGCAAAAAACAATATAAATATATCATCAACCCCTCATGCTATCAAGAGCTTTTATAGCCGCCCTTAGTTGAGGTGTGCCGGAAAAGTCAATTGAATTACCAGTAATGCTTTGATAGAATACTTATTGTTGAGTTCTTTTCCCCATTCCATGGAGAACTGACCATAGAAAGAAGAGAGAAGCCCGACTTGAAATCTGAGCTCCTCGAGGATTATTCCCTCACTCCCGTCCCACCAGAGCGGAGGCGGCACTGGATCAGTGTAGCGATGGTCTGGATCGGGGTGGCCATTGTGATGTCCGCCATCTTAAGGGGAATGATGGTGGGGATGGGCCTGGGCTCCTTTAAGAGCCTGGTAATAGCCTATCTATTAGGGGAGGTAATGCTGATTGTCATGATGGGTCTGACCGGTTTCATAGGAGCAAAGGTAGGGCTTTCTACCCCTCTGGTTGCCCGTGCTCCCTTCGGGAGTGTCGGCTCTCAGATAATATCCCTCTGTCTGGCGGGTTCTTCCATAGGATGGTTTGGCGTTCAAGCAGGGCTTTTTGCCGAGACAGTAAACGCTTACACCGAAACCAGTGTGCCTGTTCCCTACATAGCCTTCACTGCCGGGATAGTGATGATGTCTACGGCTGTTTTTGGCTTCCGTGGTCTGAAGATGCTGAGCTGGGTATCAGTACCCTTGATGCTTATAGTACTCATTATTGCTATGATAAAGATTGGTCAGAACTTCCTTCCTCATGATATATTGGTGAATTTAGCCAAGAACCACCACCCCGACCCTTATCCTCTGACTATAGGGGGGGCTGCCTCGCTGGTAGCGGGGGGATTTATCGTGGGGGCAGTGACCAGCCCCGATGTCTTTCGCTATGCCCGTAGAAGAGTGAGAGATGTATTCTATGCGGCTACCCTGGCTATGGGAGTGAGCGCACTGATGCATGTGGTCGGGTCGGTTCTGACGATGTCCACCGGAGAGTACCACGAGAGGCTTCCCTTCCTGATTATCTCGCCGCAGTATCTGGGAATGGGGCTTATCGGATTCGTCATCCTGGCATTAGCCCAGTGGACTTCAAACGATAACAATCTCTACTCCGCTGTGTTGGCACTAAATAACATAATAAGATGGGATAAGTGGAAGCTGACTATTGTGGCCGGTGTTCTTTCCTCCTTGCTGGCGGCGGCTGGTATCCTGGGTAGGATAGAGCTTTTTCTGACTCTCCTGACGGTGGGCATCGGTCCTATAGGAGGGATTATCATCGCCCATTACTATCTCCTCAAACGCAGGAACGGGGAGCATGGACAATGGAAAGCAACAAGGTCTTGCAATTACAAAGCTCTTATGGTTTATTTCATATCCTTCGGTATCGGCTGGATTACCTCGGGGCATCCTTATACTATTAAAATCTTTCCTTTCTCCGCTTTTGCTTTCAATGGGATTATCTCCGCTATGCTTCTCTATTATATAGTTATGAAACTGGCAAGACGAGGTAAAAAGGAGGTCTAATATATGGCTTTAAAACAGGTAATGGAGGCCTACGAGCTGTTAGATAGTTCTCGGGTAAACGGGGATGCCGTAGCCCAGGTCTTTCGGGAGCGTGGGTTAACCGAGGTGACAGTGGAACATCTCAAAGGAGAGAAGGAGAGCACCGATTTTATAAAAGTGCTCATACCGGGCAGCTCTGGTAAAAGAAGCGGCGGAAAAGCTCCCACCCTGGGAGTGATAGGAAGGGTTGGAGGCATAGGAGCCCGCCCGTCAAAGGTAGGATTAGTATCAGATGCGGATGGGGCGGTGACAACAGTTGGCACCATGTTAAAGCTGGCTGATATGCAGCTTCAAGGGGATATTCTGAAAGGAGATGTCATCGGAGCTACCCATATCTGCCCCCACGCCCCCATCAAACCCCACCATCCGGTGGATTTTATGGATTCCCCGGTGGATATGAACAGGCTCCTCCAACTGGAGGTGGACCCTGCCATGGATGCCATTCTATCGGTGGACACCACCAAAGGGAACCGGGTCATCAACCATAAAGGGTTTGCCATCTCTCCCACGGTGAAAGAGGGTTATATCTTGAAAACAAGCGAAGACCTACTCGACATAATGCAGATAGTATGCGGGAGGATGCCCGCGGTATTTCCTCTCACCACCACCGATATAACCCCTTACGACAACGGTCTTTACCATATAAATAGTATTATGCAGCCGTCAGTGTTAACCGATGCTCCGGTGGTGGGAATTGCCATAACAACTGAGACGCCGGTGCCTGGGTGCGCCACCGGGGTGAGCCATGTAATCGATATGGAGGTTGCCGTCAGGTTCATCATCGAAGTAGCCAAGGCTTTCGGTGAGGAGAGGGTGAACTTTTACGACCGCGATGAATTCCGCCGCGTGTTACAGAGATATGGCTCTATGAAGCATCTTCAAACCCTGGGCAAGAGTTAGCCGGTGTGAGGGAGAGTACCTTTGACAAAAATTGTCGGGGCAGTCACCATCGGTCAATCGGGTCGAGGGGATATTATCCCTGAGATGAGTGAAATCTCAGGGAAAGGAATAGAGTTTGTAGAGGCAGGTGCGTTGGACGGTTTCTCTCTTTATCAGGTAGAACAACTAAAGCCCATGGAGGGGGAGCATACCTTGATTACCCGATTAAAAGATGGAAGGGCAGTTAAGGTAGCCACGGGGAGGATTATCCCTTTAGTGCAGGCTTGCATTGATAAGTTGACCAGACAGGGTATTGACCTGCTGACCATTCTGTGCACCGGTCAATTTCCTCCGTTTGACACCTCCCGATTAATTATCTATCCTTTAAAGCTCCTCTACTATACAGTTGGGGCACTTTCGCCGTTAAAAAAGCTGGGAATAATCGTCCCTTTGCCGGAGCAGATAGAGTCCGCCAGAGAAAGATGGCGTTTACACGGACAGGAGGTTGTTATCCAATCAGCTTCCCCTTATGGGGATGTGGAGAGATTAAGGGAGGCAGCCCAGCATCTCTCTGCCCTTGGGGCGGAGCTTATCATTCTTGATTGTATGGGGTTCGACCGGCGGATGAAGCAGATAGCTCTTGATGAGGCAAACAAACCAGTACTATTGCCTCGCTCCCTCTTAGCCCAGCTTATCGGCGAGCTGCTCACCTGAGATGAGACATTGAATGAAGGAATAAGAGACCGATTATGATAATTGACGAAAGCTGGCAATCAGTCAAAGTTCAGTGCTACAGCGGCTATAAAGGGGAGGAGACCCCCCTCTCTTTTCAGGTGGGCAAAAAAAGATATAATATTAGTAGGGTATTGAAGCGATGGTATGAAGGGGAAAGAGGGGATAATATAGCTCTAAGGCGTGTCTTCAGAGTAGCTATTGAGAAAGGAGACAACTATACATTGGTATACGATAATATGACCGATGAATGGTATGCCAAAGCTGAGGATGTCTTTAAAGAGGACCTCGCTGATGGGCGCTGAACATTTATCTCCTTCTTTGTTAACTTTTTAAAAAGAATAGGATGGAAAAATGAGAAAAGGAGAAAAAGGGCGTTGGATGATAAGCTTCCTCTTACTTCCTTTCTTTTTGCTCACAGTGAAGGGAGTTTATTCGCATCCTTCGATAAATTGCGAACAGACTTACGCACAGGAAGAGCTAAAAGGCTCACTAAACAAATGGCACGAGGGTCCGGTTGGCTACATCATATTGAAAGATGAGAAAGACAGGTTCAAGAAATTAAAGACCAGAGAAGAAAGATTGAGAT
>JAOUOQ010000121.1 GCA_029880275.1 Candidatus Aminicenantota bacterium
ACTTGACCTCTACCACCCCTTCCCCTACTTCCAGAATGGAGATGTCGAAAGTGCCACCTCCGAAGTCATACACAGCAATAGTCTCATCCTTCTTTTTGTCCAATCCATAGGCTAACGCTGCGGCGGTGGGCTCGTTTATAATTCGCAAAACCTCCAGTCCGGCTATCTGACCCGCATCTTTGGTGGCCTGTCTCTGGCTGTCGTTGAAATAGGCGGGGGTGGTGATTACCGCTTTGGTAACCTTCTCTCCCAGGTAATCCTCAGCCGCCTGGCGCATCTTCCGCAGAACCATGGCGGAGAGCTCTGGCGGGGAGTATTCTTTTCCCTCTGCTACAATGCGGGCATCGTCATTCTTTCCCCTTACTACTTTGAAGGGTACGATCTTTATCTCCTCGGGAATTTCATCATACCTTCTTCCCATAAAGCGCTTGATGGAGGAAATGGTGTTGTCTGGGTTGGTTATGGCCTGGCGCTTGGCAACCTGCCCTACTAAAGTCTCGCCTTTGCCAGTAAACGCAACCACCGAAGGGGTAGTGCGTCCTCCTTCTGGGTTGATGATAACCTTAGGCTCACCTCCCTCCATGACGGCTACCACCGAGTTTGTGGTTCCAAGGTCAATTCCGATGACTTTGCTCATTATCCACCTCCTAAATATTAGTCAACTTATAATATAATATCTGAGTCTTATTTTGTCAATATGTTTATGAATCTGAGTTTCACTTTTCTGATGAGAGTGTCAGAAGGAGGGAGTTTTCTATGGTCAATTGGGCGGATCTTCTCCCCTGGGAGTCCAAGCCTATAAGAAGGTACCTATCAGTGAATAGCTGATAGTGGTATTCTCTCCCCCAGGGGTCTGTCAGGTTCTGGGGTTGGAGAAACTCTTCTCTGACAAGGGCGGAGAGGTCGGTGGGATATCTTCCGTAGGTCAGGAAATAGACGGTAATGCTTTGGGCTATTTGCTGCATTCTGCCGCGGCTTATAGATTCCTTCATAGTGGAGACCATGTGTGATGTGTTAGGAGAGAAGGGAGTCAAAGTGTTGAGAGGGTTGCGGAGGATATTTAGCACCCCGACCACGAGTAGGGCGATGATGAGCAGGTAAAGTAATCTGCCAGTCAGGGCGCCTATCTGAAATCTTATTCTTTTTACTTCTGATGGTCTTACTTCCTGGGATTTAATTCGTATTATCTGTTTATCCATGAGCTGGCTCAAGAGGCGGCAGGTTTCGAAGTCGTTAAATCCACAGCTATCCATTAAGTCTTTAACGGTGCGGGTGCCGTCTATGGCCTGGTAAAGCAAATGTGCTTGAGGGGATATAACGAGAGGCATCCCTATGGAGGGGGCGAGTGCTTTACTCTTTTCTTCCTTCACCTCTTCTGCGGCCTCACTGACCACTATGGAAGAGGGATCAATCCTCCTACTTTTTTCAAATACCAGCTCAAGGGAGGGGATTTTTTTCTTGATAAGAGGCCACTCATCAAGAAGTCTAACCGCCTCCATTAAGATAGCCTGGGTGGAGAGGGGGACAAAGTAATCGTCCTGGAAAGCCTTTTCCTCCCGGGGTTCAAAGTTGTATTCCCCCTCCTTCCAACGGAAGAGGCGGTATATCTTCTGGGTAATGACCAGCTGAAGGTATTTCTGCAATTTTTCCGCGGTGAGAAAACGCAGACTCACCAGAATATGACCGAGGTGCTGGAGGGTCTCCTTCTGAACTTCGAGGGCTTTTTTGAGCTGTTCCATGGTGATGACCTTGCGGCGGACCAGCATGTAGCCAAGTCGGTGCTCCAACGGGTCCTGCAGCGAGTCGGCGGAAACGATATATCCATTTCTGAAGGTGATGCTTACCTCGTTCTGGTTGCTCCGCACAGTCAATTTGCCGGTTTTTTTCTGCAGGGAGAGAAGCTGGAAGATATCAGGAAGCCCGAAGTCCTTGAGGGTACCTTTCAGAGCCATCGTTATCCATTCCTTCCTTTATAATATATCAGCAATACTAATCCTTTCGCAAAGTCCCCAGCGCAAGGGGGTAAGTTAACAGACAGATGATTAACCCAATAATTCTCCCCAATCCCCAGCTCGGTTCTGGTAATTGGATGGTGATGGGGATGAGCCTGGGGAGGAGGATAGTCAGAGTTAACCCACATAGCCAGATAAGGAATATAAAAAAGCCTGCAATTGGCTGTGACCCGTATTGATGTCCCATTCCAGGGAAAAGGATGGTAAGAAGATACTTTTTCAGCTTCTCCCAGAATTGATGCCTGTGAACCTCTATCGACTTTTTTATCTTAATATCCTGGGAAACCCCTCTCTGCTTGACAAAGATATGATGACATTGGGAGCAGTGAGTAGGAGCTTCTATGCTTGTTTTGCATCTATAGCAGAAGGGGCGTCCGCAATATTGGCAGAGCCGGGCGAGTCTCTTTTCCTTCCAGGCGAACTGAAGAAGGATAATGACTGCAAGTGATAGAAGCCCTAACAGGGTGGTGGGATTTAGCAGAGTGCTTCCTAAGAAGCTGGTAGTAGAGGAGCCCACCGCAGAAGTGGCCTCAGGAGGAGTTGGAGTGAGAAAAATCCCTTTAAAAAGACGCCGCCAGAGGGTTCTCCGGGGGAGTTCTTCTTCGACTATGAGGCGGGCTGTGGTGGGGTCCTGCTGATGCTGGTCGACAAACTCAAGGTCAATGTCACGAGCTTTTTCCATAGTTTCTTGGGCATATTTAAACTGCAAATTCTCCGCATAAGCAAGCGCCATGTTATAGTGGGGGATGACCTGGTCTTTTTGGAGGGCGATCGCTCTCTTGTAGTTTTCAATAGCCAGGTTATATTCGCCCAGGGCGAAGAATATATTGGCTACATTGGTATAGGCTTTGGCAAAGCCGGATTGACGGTTGATAATTATCTGGTATTCTTCGAAGGCAAGCTCTAATCTTCTCCCTTTGCCATATTGCTGTGCCAGGAGGAAGCGGGCATCCAGGTCGTTGGGATTATCTGAAAGGACCTGGCGAAGGTTTTCAATGTTGTTAAGGTTGTAAATTCCCTCTATAGAATAAAGGCTGGAGCGGATGTAGGGAGAATGGACAGATGAATAGAGAGAAACCAGCAGGTTCCCCGCAGGGATGGCGAGGATAAGGATAATGAGGGATATAACCCCCAGCACTTTTTCTGATTTTTGAAAATAGAGCCACAGGAGGATAAGCCAATAAGCCATGATCCAGGCTACTCCCAGCCAGAGAAATATGGGGAGGAGGAGGATCCCCCAGGAGAGAGGGTGAGCCATAGTGAGAGATAGGCGGGAGGATAGATATTCACAGAGGTCATGGCGGAGGGATTTATGATATTTCAGCAGTTTACTGACCACAAAGAAGAAAGCCGCTATGATAGCGGTGAACCACAGAAGAGAGGCTGAGTTTATAATAATGACATAAAGGTTCTTTAAGTCCTTGAAGGTCAAGAAGCCTCCCTTTACGAACTCATTCAGAGCTTTGAAGAAGGACCGGCTCCCCTTTTGCCAGTAAGAGCGGGCTAAGCCATAGTAGGCGGCGGGGAGAATAGGCTCCAGCTCCAGTGCGGTCTGGTAGCTCACCCGTGCCCTCGGTATCTCCCCTCGGGCGATATGAAGGTCCCCTTCCATGACGAGGGCGGCAGCGAACTCCCTGCGTTCCGAAAGACTGAGCTCATCCTTCTGCTCTAATAGCTTTTCCATCTCGCCCGCTGCTCCAGTAAAGAGTGATTGCTCGAGGTAAACCTTTCGTTGGAACCATAGCAACCTCACATTCTCATTAGCAAGGGAACGCTGGGGACTTGATAGTTCTCTAAAAGCTCTGCTCTCACTTTTTGCGTGGAGAGGGAATACGCCCAGAATAAGGAATATCAGGACGGTGGATAACGATATTTTTATTATTACCCTTTTCATCTTACTGTAAAGGCAATTATGGGTTAAGGCTACAGCTTTATAAGCTTCGCCTTAGCCATATATTTCAACTTTAACTCATAGAGGAGATTGTCAATCAGGGCGCTCTCTTCCTGCGTACGGTTCCCTTCGGTTTTTTCTTTTAACATTTGTACGATGTCGACCATTTGTTTGGCGGCCTCCAGGTTCACCATTTTCTCCTTGCCAGTGGGGTCTGCGACTTCGCCCAGGTGGATAAAGGCGGTGGTGCTCAGCGAGAGGATAAAGGAGCCGAAATCCACCGGGGGAAGGGTGGTTCTCTCTTTTTGCTCTTTCGGGGGCTTTTCCTCGGTGATGGTCTTTTCGGCTTTCTGTTGCTTCTCCTTAGCTTCTGCCGGCGGCTTCTCTTTTTTCGCTTTTCGGAACTCCTTCTTTAACTTACCCTCGCGGTCGAATATTCTGCGGTCGGTTACCTTTATCTTTTCCTCTTTTTTGCCTATTGTTTCTCTCTTTGTGGATGTTCCTTTTTTCTTTTCCATAGCTTCTATCAGTAAAGGATTTCCCCTCTTTACCTTGTTTCAAATTCTCTCACTGATGTGTGATAATTCTTTTCCAAAATATTATCATTATTGCAAGTAAAATGCAAGAGGTAAAGAAGGGGGGGCTGTTGTCTTTTCAGAGAAGTTAGATTATAATGTAAACTTAAATAAAAGGGGATTTGTTTGTGGAAGAGAGATTTGATGCCCTGGTGCGATTAATAGAGGTCTTGAGAGGGGAGGCTGGGTGTCCCTGGGACCGTGAGCAGACCAAGGAGAACCTTAAGTCCTTTCTTATTGAAGAAGCCTATGAGGTAATAGAGGCGATCAGTCAGCACTCTGCCGAGAAGCTAAAAGAGGAGGTGGGCGACCTTCTCTTTCAGCTCCTTTTTCTCTGTCAGATATGCAAAGAGAAGGGGGATTTTACCCTTGATGATGTGTTACAAGGGGTAAAAGAGAAGATGATGCGCCGTCATCCCCATGTATTTGGAGTGGAGAAGCTCTCCTCAGCAAGGGAGGTATGGAAAAAATGGGAGTCTCTTAAAAAGGAGGAAGGGGGAGGCGAGGCATCAAGGTCTCTGCTGAATAATTTATCCCCAGAACTTCCCGCTCTTTTGAAGGCTTATCTCATTTCTGCCAGGGTAGCCCGGGTGGGGTTTGATTGGGAGAAAGGAGCTGATGTATTATCAAAGCTTGAGGAAGAGTTAGGAGAATTTAAAGAGGCGTGCCGGAGGGGTGCTTCAGATAAGATGGAACAGGAGATAGGCGATATTATCTTTGTTATGGTAAACATCGCCCGACACCTCGGAGTTAACCCCGAGATCGCCCTCCAGAGAACAAACCTCAAATTTATCGAGCGCTTTAAGTATATCGAACAGAAGCTACAGGCCGAGGGGAAGGATATTGCCGAAGCAACTCTGGAGGAAATGGAAGAGCTATGGCAGGAGGCAAAGGGTATTTAATTAGCCGAAAGGCTCCTTTTAGCACCCTTATGATAGAGAAAAAGAGATTTTAAGGAAGTTTTTTTGGTGTTGAGGAAAGCGATGAGAAAGATTTTTTGCTGGACAACAGTTTTGCTTCTGATGGCACTCTCCCTGCCATTAGAAGCGCAGGGAGAAAAAGAGCAGGAAGAGGAGGGCTATAAGATAAAGTTTCAGTTCAGCCCGATGGGAGGGGCTTTAGCGAAGAGCGATTTCACCGTGGAAGGTCTTGGTCAGGTGATTTACAAGAGCAATTATATAGTGGGGGCACGGATGGCGCTGTTTCTCACCCGGAAGGTGGGTGTTGAGGGAACGGTGGCTTATAATAAAGCTTCTGCTTTGTTGACCCCTCAGGAGGGAGAGGATAGCGAGGGGGCTGATTATAATGCCTTGCTCTATCAGGTGAATATTATCTATGACTTGGGAGAGCTGGAAGTAGTCCCCTTTTTCACCATGGGGATAGGGCGCATAAGATTCAAACTCGAAGATGAGTCCCAATTTCCCATCTCACAGGACAGCACCACCTTCAACTTAGGAGGGGGGGTTAAGTATTTCATGTCCGAGGGGTTTGGGTTCCGGGTCGATTTCCGAACCCATTTCTTCCGTCTGC
>JAOUOQ010000122.1 GCA_029880275.1 Candidatus Aminicenantota bacterium
AACTGGGGCAAGGTGGTTGAAGCCTGTCAATTAATAGAGGATGCGCAAGCCAGAGGGCTGAAAATTACCGCCGACCAGTATCCTTTCCCCATTAGCAGCGGTTACCCCTATCGGAGCCTCATTCAGCGCAGCACCTGGCTGGGTGAAGATGAGTCCGCGTCCCAGCTCATGGAAGAGATAGTTAAGGTCTTTGATTCCCTGCGCGACAAGACCCTGATGCAACTCTATACTCTGAGAACTCCTTACATCCCTATTTCCCAACACCATCAGGAGTACTTAGATTCCCTCAGCAGGCAAGAGCTGGTGCGGGTGGTAAGCCGCTCTCTCATCAGAGCGGCACTGACCAGCGGAGCGGAGAATAGCCGTGAGAGGGGGGCGTTCCTCAAGAGAATGGAGGACCCAACCGAAGCGGACAAAATACGGCAGGAGATTACCCAGTATATTGATGAGTGGGTGGGAGCGGATAACATCATAGTTGATATATCAGTAGAGACGCAGCTTATCGGAAAAAGCCTCAAGCAGGTGGCTGACATTAAGGGGAAGAGCATCGCTGATGCCGCCATAGAGCTGGAGCTTCAGGGGGCTAAGGTCACCCCGCTGCAGATGAGCCTGCAGGATGTCGAATACATTATGAAGAAAGATTATGTGGCTATCGGCAGCGATGGCACTGCTCCCTATTTCGGGATGGGATTGGTGCACCCTCGTGCCTATACTGCTTTTCCGGTGAAGATAAGAAATTTCGCCATGGATAAGAAGGTTATAAGCCTTCCTCATGCCATTCGCTCTTGCACCTCATTCCCCGCTGAGGTAATGGGCTGGAAGGACCGGGGCTATCTCAAAGAAGGGTATTGGGCTGATGTGGTGCTTTTCAACCCCAAGACCTTCCGCCCGCGAGCGAACTTCACCAATGCCCATCAATACAGTGAAGGAGTTGAATACCTGTTGGTCAACGGAAAGGTAGTCATAGAAAAGGGAAGCTTCACGGGAGAGCTGCCTGGGAAAATTCTCTCCCCTCAGAGTTCACAATAACTTTTCCCATGGCTGCTGATGAACGGGGCTAAAATCGGGGTCAATAACTATCCACTAAATTAGATAATAGTTCGGATTATTGGAATCCTCCTATTTCTGATAAGAGGAACGGGGAAATTGGATTTTGCTAACTGTTGAAAATATTATAGTTAGACTTAGGAAGCAAAAAAATTAAACTTTGGCATTGACATTGCTTACAAAGTATAGTAGAATTTTCACAATATTTGAGCTCTGAAGTGGGAACAGGCTAAAAAGGGGGGTGATAGAAAAATAAAATCATCTTGGGTTTATTTCGGGAAACCTTTAACCAAATGGAGGAGAGCTCAAATGATGAGAAAAGCATCCATAGCGTGTCTGGCACTGTTTCTCTCCTTTACGGTGCTGACGATTGCTTTTAGTCAGGTTCCCACTGGTGAAATCAAGGGGGTGGCCAAGGATGCCACCGGTGCGGTGCTTCCCGGAGTTACCGTGTCGGCTACCAGCCCCGCCCTCATTGGTGGAGCTCGTACGTCGATAACCGGTGAGAGAGGTGGCTATCGCCTTATCAACCTTAACACCGGCATATATGAGGTGAAATTCGAACTGGAAGGATTCAAGACCGTAATCCGACAGAACATAAAGGTCTCACTGAATATTACCACCACCATCAATGTCGAAATGCAGATAGCTCCCATGGCAGAGACCATCATCGTCACAGGGGAGTCACCGGTAGTTGATGTCAAGACTGCTAATATTGGAGTTACCTTCGACAAGGAACTGTTGGAAAAAGTACCTAACGCTCGGGATGTCTGGGTGCTGCTGGAAGAATCTCCGGGGATGGTTATGGACAGGTTCAATGTGGGAGGCAGCGAGAGCGGTCAGCAGAGTGGTTTTTCTGCCGGGAGCGGCGAAATGCAGAGCCAGTATAACTTCGATGGTATTGACATCACCGATATGGCAGCTACCGGAGCCGCCACCTACTTCGCTTATGACTCCTTTGAGGAGTTGCAGGTTTCTACTCACGCTCACAAGGCGGAGGTGCCTTCCCCTGGGGTATACCTGAACATTGTTACCAAACAAGGAGGAAATAGGTTCCATGGTGGAGGTGCGTTCTACTACGAGAAAGGCGGAAATTGGAACTATGATACGGGTGAATTTGAACCAAGTTGGATGACCACCACTAACGTCACCCCGGAACTGGAAGCTGCGGGAATAGCAGTAGGCAAACCTATGGACTACTGGTTGAATTACAGCTTCGAGTTAGGCGGCAGAATCATTCAAGACAAGCTGTGGTTCTACGGGATACGTGAGGTGCAGAAGATTCATAGCTTTGCGCCCGGCTACTATGAGGATGTGGCTCGGACAACACCCGGTATAGACGCCACCGACCTGCCGCATTACATGCTCAAGTTGACCTGGCAGGTTACCCCCAGGAACAAGATAACCTTCAGCCAATTCCACAGCGAGAAGTTCCGCCCCCACCGAGATTCTGACAATTACGCTTATATCACCGCGGAGACCGCTTACAAGCAGGCGTCCCCTAAGAACATACCCCAGATTCACTGGACTACCCTCCTAAGCGACAAGGCGATGTTCGACATCAGCTTCGGCTATATGGATATGGACTTCCCCCTGGCTCCCACCGATGAGAACACGTGGAGCCAGTGTCTGTACGAGTACAGGATCCTCAGTCCAACTGACCCCCAACCTTATCCCCACTGGGCGAGGGGCTACTTCGGCAGCTATTACGCATACTACATGTATTACCGAGACCGGTGGCAGAATAACAACACCTTCTCCTACTATGTGGACGATTTTCTGGGCGGCAGCCACGACTTCAAGATGGGCTTCAACATCATGGACTTTACCTCCCATACCAACAGATATTCCTATAACGGAACTCGTTGGGGCTGGCGCAACGGCAAATCTTACAACATTATGATAGAGAACGATGACCTGGAGATCTGGTATAGTGTGGGCAGCAAAGGATTCTACATTCAGGATACCTGGACCCTGAAGGAGCGGATGACCATCAATCTCGGAGTCCGGTGGGATACCTGGGAGTGCTACTTGCCCGAGCAGCATAATGCTGCAGCGCACCAGTTAGCGTTCATACAAACGTACAATCCTGATTTGGTGCAATACTTTGAAGATCGGACTTACCGTGCTCAGAGGGATATGGTCAACTTCTCCAAGCTGGCGCCTCGCATCGGGTTCATCTACGATGTGTTTGGTGATGGGAAAACCGCCCTCAAGTTCAACTGGAGCCGCTACGGTCATCAGATAGGCAACTGGGTAGCCAACTGGTCTAACCCCAATGGGCGGGTATATATGTATTACAGGTGGTATGACGACGGGGACGGTGTATTTGAGTGGGGTGAGCAGGCGAGCAAACCTTACAGCGGACCGTATATGGCGGCGGCAAACCAGATTTTGCCCGGTCTGAAGCAGCCCTTTACCGATGAGTTCAGTATAGGAGTAGACCATGAGCTGATGGAGGATATTGGAATATCAGCTACCTTCGTTTACAAGAAGGACAAAGACCTGATTGAGGATGTGGCGCAGGGTATCCCCTATGATGCTTATGATAAGCTGACCTTAGCCGACCCCGGACCGGATGAGGAATACGGCACTGGTGACGACGGCACCTTCACTGTTTACGAGATGTGGCCAGATTATGTGGGTCAACCCGAGTATTGGGTGATGAGGAATATTGGCAAAGAGGAGGCCGAGAGGATATGGGGCAGAGAGTTTACCGGCATATACAAAGCTTTCATTCTCAGGTTCACCAAGAGATGGTCGCACAACTGGCATATGTTAGCTTCTTACACCTACTCCTCATTGAATAGCTTCCGCTATGATGCTTCTGACCAAGCTACTGCTCTGCTGGATGACCCCAATGCCGATATATATGCTTGGGGACCGACCTTCTATAGCCGACCGCACCTCATCAAGATAGCTGGCAGTTATCAGTTCCCTTACGGTATCAATCTCGGAGGCTTCGTGCGATATCAGAGTGGTGCGCCTTGGGATAGGAGTATAATAGCCGAGGACCTCAACCAGGGCGATGTAGAGGTGCGAGTGGAGCCCAGGGGTTCACAGAGGTTAGACGGGATATTCACCGTTGACCTCAGGTTAAGCAAGGTCTTCCGTCTGCCCAAGGGCAATCTGGAGGCTATGTTCGATGTCTTCAACCTTTTCAATGCTAATACAATCACCAGTATAGGCACCACTACCCTCGATGACTTAGAGCGTCCTTTAAACATTCTACCTCCCAGAATCGCCCGCTTCGGCGTCAAGTACACCTTCTAATCTCCAGAGAGAAGAAGTATAAAGGGGGACTGAAAAAGTCCCCCTTTTTTTATCCCTTATTTATAAAGCAAGTTGCTCACTTTACAATAAAGCGCTGGCTGCGTGTGGCTTCCTGGTGGGTGAGGTTATCAATGAGTTTTATCTCCAGGGTGTATTCTCCGGGTGGGAGCTGAAGGAGCTTGAGGGGAAGCGGCTGGCTTATGGAGGGGCTGGAAGAGGTGAGGTCGGGGAGCTGACGGATTGTCTGGTCATCTTGCTTGATAATGTATTTTATAGTGAAGGATGGTCGGTTGGTGGCCGGGTCGACCCCGTAGCCGGTGACGAAATAGAAGACCTCCATCTGCTCCTCCGGGGAGAAGGTGCTTTCCAGGTCGGCTTTGAAGGCTATGGGACCTAAGGGGAGAATGTCCTGCAGAGCATCTCGCTGGGAAGGAGATTCCTTTTGGGACATGAACTCCTTAGCTATCAAGATGCTGCTGATTTGCAAACCCTCCTCCTTGAAGTCAGGCACCCGGAGCTCCTCCTTTATGGTCCCTGCTTTCTTATTATTTATGTTTATCACTCCTAGGTAGAGATAATAATCTCCAGGGGGCAAGAAGAACCTCAGCCAATAAGTGGTGGGGGGAGCCTGTTTGAAGGCGGCGTATTCCTCGGGAGTAAGGCTCATCTCAAGGGGTAAGGAGAAATCGGAGAATGGTTTCATCTCCTCTGCCTCCCCTTGCACAATGGAGCCAAAGACCCTCAGAGAACTGAGATATAAATCTTTCTGGTGATCGAAATGGATATCCGAAGGGTTGAGCTGAAAGCAGACGGGGACATAATCGTTCTGCTTGGAGGGGAAGTAATAAGGTCTGGCGGCTATTCTGAGGTCACTTTTAGGTTTGTTGTGCATGATGATTTCAGTCAGCACCTGAGTCTCTACGCTGGTGTCCACGGTTTTGATGTCGTCAAGGGTCTCCTGTCCTAAGAAGCTTGCCTGACGAGGGGCATGGGTCAAGCGGGCATTGAAAATAGTGGATTCGGGAGTCACTTCGAGGTCGCGGGAGAGTATATATCGTCCCTGCCTGTTGGCAAAGATCAGCTTGACATTGCTGCCCAACCGGTCGTCTTTCATGTCGCGGTAGAACCAGGTGATGCTCCCCCAGTTGACTGCCGTTTCCCATGGGTCGCCGGGGGGCTGGTAGACATTGGGATTGTTCTGCATGAAGCGGCGAGTTTCGTCCTCAAGGAAGTGCTCCTCTTTAATCGGTCCCCCTCCGGAGTCGTAATACATCTCGTCGGGAGGACCGAACATTATGTAAACCCTTCCCCTGTCGGTAAGCCACCCCTTTAACCCCTCCCCACGAAAGAGGACATTGGCATTCCTTATTCGCTTATAATACTCCTCGAGGAACTCGTTTCTGGCGGTTGCCGGGGTGGGGTCGCGCCTCCTCCAGAATTCTTTGACGAATTCCCGACGCTCCTCATCGGATTTGAGCTTTGCGTAAGCCTCCTTTTCCTGGTCGGTGATGATGTATCTTACCTCCTCCCGGTGCCATTTTTTCAGGTTTTCATCCTGAGCCTCATACGGTGAAACTGCACCAGCAAGAATTGTAAAAAACAGGGAAGTGGTGAAAATTTTAAAGATAAGACCTGGCATGGGGAACCTCCTTTATTAGTTCCACTTTATGGTAATTATAATATAGAC
>JAOUOQ010000123.1 GCA_029880275.1 Candidatus Aminicenantota bacterium
AAGCTGGCTTTCGGATGCACTCACCACCCAGGGAGAGGAAGTGGTTAAGGGCAGACCATCCTTATCCAAGCGCTTGCAAGATATGTTCCTGCCGCTGGTTTCTTCGAGCCAATCGTCCTCCCAGGCGACCAGGAAGCCATTGACCGAAGGGAGGTAGGCTATGGCGGGGTTCCTCTGGTCTTTAGGGTATCCCACCAGCGCATTAGGTGCTGAGCCGATAGTCCCGGTGCCGTACACAATGCGGGAATAGATTTCCCAATTGTTGGTGGCTGCATCTTTATCATCCTCCCAGACCACGAGGAAGTTGTGTTGGGTGGAGTTGAAAGCCACCCTGGGTTTTTGCTGATTAGAGTAAACAATGGGAATAACTGACTTCAGGTCTCCTAAAGTACCGTCGCTGGCGACCAGTTTGCTGTTTACATCCCAATCGCCTGGAGCTGGAGCGGAATAAAATTCCTGCCATACCACAAGCCAGTTGTTGTAAGAGGAGCTGTAAGCTACATCGGGGTATCTACTATCGTTGGTGCCTCCCCGGATTTGTATATTGGAGCCTAACAGGCTCCCATCGGCTTCCACTCTCTGACCGTAGATATGCCAGTAGCCACTGCGTTCATCCTCCCAGACAACCAGGTAGGTGTTATTGATGGAGTTGTAAGCGACCCGAGGGCGAATCTGGACATCGTTAGCCACCGCAATGGTGGTGTAGCTGCTCACCATGGGGTCGATGACCCCTGGGCCGGAAGATTGCTTCACCACCTCCCGGGGGTCGAAGGGAAGGGTGTTATCAGGTACAAAAGCTGTGGGCTCCCTGCTCTGACTTACCTCTTGGGGAGTGCTGGAGTTTTCTACCAGCAGGGGAAAAAGCAAAACGAGGAGGAGAGGTATGGTGAGGATTAATAAACAATGTCTTTTCTCTTTACCCATTACTACCTCCTTATTATTAAACAGAGGTTACTAATTAGAGAAAATTCTCACCTCCTTTTGTTGAATATTAATATTATATATAAAAGAAAAATTAATAGTTGTCAACATATTTATGAAAAAAATAAAAAAGAAGGGAAGCTCTTCAATAAATCTTGCTGTTTCCTTTGCAGCTATGTTCGCCCTTTCTCTTTTTTGAGTATCATTTCAGGATTATCTGCAGAGGGGAGAGGCAGATGCTCACATCCCTGAAGTCTCCGCTTTGGAGAACCTGGTCGATATTTTGCGCCCCTTCGGTAGTATAGAGCCTCAAAAAATTTATCCCCGGCTTTAGTGAGATGGAGGGGAGCTCTATCTCTTTCATCCCGCCGGTGTTGACCACGGTGTTGGCCATCAGCTTATTGTTGAGGTAGATTTCGAGGTGGCGGTCGATGTGGAAGGAGCCAGCTTTGAATTCCAGCTCTGCTGTGAGGGAATTAGTGGTGGTATTGAGCAGGATAATCTCTCCGTTATTCTCCATCCAGCGCCAGAGCCCTTCTTCCCCCCAATCCTCCTCTTCCCCTATGTTCATATGGTAGGCGAGGATGAGGGGCAAAGGCTTGGCGGTGACCTCGTAGGCAGAAAGCTCACCGGAAAACCAGACCAGCTTTAAGCCGCTCTCCTCTTCAATGGAGGGAGGCTGGTTTTTATTGAATTCGGGAAAGAACTCATCCTGGTATCGGGTGCTGTAATATCTCTGGAGGGGGCGAGGAATGGGACCCTCCAAGTAGAGGTCGTTATGAATAATAATATATCTCATCCCCAGGCTTTTCAGGAAGCTCACCGTCTCCGGGCGGCTGATGTCGACCAGCTCTTTCCTGATGGAATCATATACTGTGCCTAACATCGCGCCGTTCAAGAGCTTCTTCTGGTGGAACTTTTGATAGCAGAGGTATTGATAGGTCTGAGGTTCCTCGGAGCTCACCAGGGGATACTCTGCAATTACCACATCCCGGGGCTGGGAGGCTAACCATTGATAGAACTCGGACATCTCAGGGTCACGGGTGGTGCGGTAAGGGGGGAAATTGGCGAATTCCAGCATCACCACGCCGATTATGATGGCTACCAGTATTGACCTGTGATGAGCGGTTCTTATTCTCTGCAATAGATAGGTGAGCCCGATGCCGGCTAATACCGCAACACCTAACATCACCAGGATGCCAAAGCGAGCATAAGCCCTGAACATGGGGAAGAGCTTATGCAGGAAGTGAGAGGGGAAGTACAATGGTATACCGAATACCCTCGATACAGGGGGGGCGGAAAATATAACCATCACCAGGGCAAGGAGAGCGAAGGTAAAGGTCCAGCGACGGAGATTCTGGTCGGGCGGAGTGCTTTTCTTGCTCAGGCTATTACGCCAGCTCCCCCCCCGCCAGAACCTCACCAGGGCAAGGGCGGTTAGCAGAAGGGGTAGATAGCCCAGAAAGAGCGTGTTTTCAAAGAGATTGTCGTAATCCTTGAACTTGCTTACAATTCGCTCCACACCTCCCCCCCACAGTGGATGGTCCACCGAAGGGAGACAATAGTCCCTCAGGTGAGCACTGAAAAAGAAGAGTTGGGGATAAACTCGGGAGTATACGGCGGGCTTCTGTGAAGAAATCCCTTCGGGCTGAGCAACGGAGGTTTTGACATACTCATAAATAAATGGAAGGACCACTATGGTCACCAAGAGGAGGGTTAGAACCAGGGCGATGGCGATTTTCTTTCCGTGGTATTGGGGAAGCTTCCAGGTGGAGCGGTAGATGAGATATATAAGGAGGAAGCTAAAGGTTAAGATAGCCACCATATAGCCGTAGTAATAGCTCTCAAATATGACCAGAGCATAGGAAACGGTGCAAAAGGCGACATTTTTAAGAAGCTTCTTCCAGTCGGAATAGTGCTCTACCTCGCTTACCAGTTTTACCAGAGATAAAGCGAACAAGGGTATCCACTGTATATTGGCTAAGTCCAGATGCTGATAGGCATGAAAGAGGTGGTAAGGGGAAAGGGCGAACACAATTCCTGATACAACTCCGGCTAAGCGGCTTCGGGTGAGATAGTGAACCAGCATATAGGTAAACAGGGCGGAGAGAAAGAAGCTGAGCAGGGTTAAGATATTGCGATAGAGATAGGGACCAGCGACTTTGTAAAGGTAGTCATAGGCAAGAACCTGCAAGACCTGAAAAGGGAAACCGGTATTGTCTAACCCGAAGGGGGCGTTGACGAGGCTCACTTTGAGAAAATCGAGATTATTCTCTCGGGCGTAGTCCTTCCACCACTGCCCCCACATAGAGCTCCAGGTATCCCCCGGCAAGCCATACACCGCCGACTGCATCTGGAACAAGAGAGGCAAAAGGAAAATACAGGTGACCACCAGAAAGAGGGCGCAAAGAGCAAAACGAGGATGGGCAGAGGAAAACCTGGTAAGCCAATTCTGTTTAGGAGTTGCTTTGGTGAAATAGCCAGGGGCTCTCTTTATGAGGTTATAGATGAACTGGAACCTCTCTTTAATCCTCACCAGGAGGCGAAATTCCTTCTCCAATTCTACCAATAAAGCAATGAATACCAAGGCGAAGGCAGCTATCACCAGCCAGTCGGCTACCTCCACTTTATTACTCAGCATGAAGAGAACAGCGAGGAGGAGAAGGGCGATAAAGACTGCCGCCACCAGATATAGGAGTCTTTTGTTTAATTTCTCTTTTATCATATCTTATTTTTAAGTTTTCTTAACCGCCTTGCGTTCCCGGTAATACCAAATTAAATAAGCTATACACGCCAGCAGGGTAAGCCCCGAGATTATAAGCCCTATGGTAAACAGAAGCTGGGGTCGGAATTGCAGAATGATGGAAAACTCACGCTCATTTTGGCTTTTATCGGGTAGGGAGGGTATATCCACATACCAGCCGTTGGCATAGCCGTTTACCATGATGTGATTGCCAAGCTGCTTCTTCTTCCATGAAACTGAAGAGGACTTCTGTGAGGGTGCCTCTTTCAAACTGAGATATGCTTTCCAGCCGGGGTCGAAGCTCTCGTTGAAAACCAGCCAGAAGGAGCGGGCGGCTTTTCCATTGACCCTATATTTGGTGGCGTTTACCCTTTGGAAATTCAATTTGACTTCCCCCTCGCCCGGAGCCCAGAGCCTCCCTTCGGGGTATGCTGGAGTTTCTTTAGTCTCCTCAAGGGAGAAAGGCTGGGAGTCTGCCTCAGTGCTCAAATAAAGCAGTGAGACATCAAAAAGGTTGTTCTGGTATTTTCTTATCCGATGACTACCTTTATCCAGCCGATGAGTTCCGAGGTTGACCCAGAATCCCTCTTCCAGGCTCTCCACATCCTTCTTTTCAAGAGAGGGCTCTTTACTGTCGGGTGAAAGGGATGTGGGCTCTTTGGGGAGTGAAAGGAAGGGGACTGTATCTGCCAGAGAGAAGACTAAGGGAATTTCGTCAAGCCGGAGCAGGGTGAGCTTCGATTTGCTTACCTCCTCCAAGAAGTCCGAAACGCTCCCTGACGATTTATGATAAAATTTGATGTCTCTTATTCGATATCGCCGGAAGTTCTCCTTCATCAGGTCGGTGATGGGGATCCCTATTTCCCACAATTTAGTAAATATAAAATCGAGGGAAACTATCCTGTAGGAGCTGGAGCTGATTATATCCCTGAGGTCTACCTCCACCCGGCGGAAGCCGCTGCGGGAGTCGTCAGTCTCCCACTCGGCGGGGATAAAGGTTAACAGGTAGCGGTGATTCTGGGGTGGGTCGTTCAAACTGGTGGTTAATATAATGCGGCGCGGGTCGGCTTCTCCAATTGATACGCTCTCTGACCTCGCTTCCCATCTTTCCCAGGTAAGCTGTATGGGATTATCATCTTTCATAACCAGAAATTTTCCTTCAGAGCCTTTCTCTGTAGTATAGGGAAACATAGGGGGGGTAAGGCTCTCATAGAAATCCACTTCCAGGTCCATGCGAGATGCGGTATATAAAAATCCGCCTAAGGGGAAGGAACGCCCGGGGAAGACCCTCTTATCAGGGAGACCGTCGTTATTGGTGTCGATACCCAGGAGGCAATACAGGTAGGTATCTTCGGGTCTCTCTACCCAATATTCATAGCTGAAGAAGGGCTCCCGCTGGCTATCAACCTGGAAGGGCGCTATGGATAAACCTACCTCCTTGCGGCTGCTGAAGTCGACCAGGATGTCCATCTCCCCCTCAGTGTGAGAAATGCTTATGCTCTCATCCCCTTCAAGTGGATGGACTTTTATACCTCCTTTCTTTTCTTTTATAGATTCCAGGAGGTTGAGAAATGATATGCCAATAGCCTTTCTTTGGTCATACAAGCCGATGCTGCCGAAATAGAAGTTATATTGACCCCGGTTATCACCAGAGCAATCGGTCCCCCACTTCTTATGGGCGACGAGATATATCCCCTTCAAACGGCAGTTAAGGCCCTCTTCTGACGATAAAGAAAATCTGTATTTGACTCTTTCTTCTACCAGCTCTTGTAAGTCTAAGTCGCCAAGCTCCTCGGTAATCGATTGATAGACAATATTGAACCGCTTTATAGCAGGTTTATCTCGTAGCATGATAGGATTATCAGAGGGGACTATTTCGACCTCAACTTCCAAGGCGATGTCTATCTCTCCTATGTCAGGGTTATCAACCCACAGCACCGCGTCAAGATAGGGGAACTCTTCCAGAGAGTAGCTCTCATCAAGCGGGATAGAAAGGAGAGGCAAAATCTCCTCTTTGCTCGGCTCCCCGGTAAAATAGGCACTGAAGTACTTGATTCTCCCTTCCATATTGGTCTGATAGGGAACCAATTGCTGCGCTGTTAAAGGTGAGGCAATCCCTTCCCTTACAGCCTCGTGCAGGTTAAGTAACCTTAGCTCCCCGAGTCCAATGCTGACATCCCGTGGGTCGGGCATTCCGGTTACTTCCCTTATGTTTTCAGCCCCCTGCGGGACCACAATGGGTAATATATTAATCCCTGG
>JAOUOQ010000124.1 GCA_029880275.1 Candidatus Aminicenantota bacterium
CGCGGGTGATAAATTCCTCCTGGATGCTTTCTGTGAGGGTCCTTTCTAAGTCAGCGCGGGCGGTTAAGTTATCGAACATAGGGATGCCAATCTTCTTGATATGCTTGGGAAGGAAGGTGCCCCGACCGGCCAGTTGATAGCTGCAGGACGGAAGAAACAGGACGAGGACGATTAAAAAGAGAGGAAGGGGTGCTTTTCTTTTTTTTGCCATTATAATTTAACCACGAAGTTTATAAGCTTTTTAGGCACATATATTGTTTTCATGATTTTCTTCCCTTGCATATGGGCGATAACCCGTCGGTCGGACAGAGCCTCTTTTTTTATCTCATCGTCTGAGGCCTGGTAATCTACCGTGAGCCTGCTGCGGAGCTTACCGTTTACCTGCACCACTACGGTTATTTTCTCTTCGGTAGCCAGCTCGGAGTCGTAAGCAGGCCAGGGAGTGAAGGTGATTTTATTCGAGTTGCCCATCCTCTGCCAGAGCTCTTCGCATATATGGGGAGCAAAGGGGGAGAGCAACAGCACTAACGCCTGAATGGTCTCCTTGATAACCTTCAGGGATTCGGGCGTTGTCTCACCTGCAAGGTCAAACCGGTAAAGTTCGTTAACCAGCTCCATGATGGAGCTAAGAGCGGTATTAAAATGCAACCTTTCGTCGATATCAATGGTAACCCTTTTAATGGTCTGATGGGTTTTAACTCTTAGTTTCTTCGCCTCCGCCGAGAGGTGAGCGTCTCTGGGGAGCTCTTCCAGGTTTCGGGTGGAGAGAATATATTTGTGGGCAATACGCCACAGCCGGCCCAGAAATCGGAAGCACCCCTCAATACCCTGCTCGTTCCAGTCGAGGTCTTTCTCCGGGGGAGCAGCAAACAGGCAGAAGAGACGCGTGGAATCGGCACCGTAACGCTCTATAAGCTCACCAGGCTCGACCACATTGCCTTTGGATTTCGACATTTTAGCCCCATCTTTGATGACCATCCCTTGAGTGAGAAGATGAACAGTTGGCTCGTCCACTTTGACTAAGCCCATATCTTTGAACACTTTATTGAAAAAACGGAAATACATGAGGTGCAATACGGCATGCTCAATTCCCCCTATGTACAGATCGACTGGCATCCAGTAGTCTACCGCTTTAAGGTTAAGCGGCTTGGTGTCGATTTTAGAATCAGTGTAGCGCAGGTGATACCAGGAGGAGTCAACGAAAGTATCCATGGTGTCTGTCTCTCGCCGAGCTGGCTCGTTGCACTTGGGGCATTTAGTATTAACAAACTCCTCTACCTGGTTGAGCGGTGAGCCACCGGTTCCTGTAATTTCTTTTATCTCCGGGAGCAATACCGGCAGCTCATCCTCGGGTACCGGCACTATACCACACTTAGTGCAATAGACAATAGGTATGGGAGTGCCCCAGTATCTCTGGCGGGATATACCCCAATCCCTGAGACGATAGTCGATATTCCTTTGCCCAATCCCCTTTTGCTCGATGTATTCGGTCATCCGCTCAATGGCTACCGGGGAGGGGAGAGAGTTAAATTCTCCGGAATTTACCACAATACCCTCTTCTGTATAAGCCTGGTCTAATAGCGCGGCATCTGATTTCTCTCCCGGAGGCTGGATGACAACTTTTATGGGAAGACCGTATTGTACGGCGAACTCAAAGTCTCTCTGGTCATGGGCGGGAACGCCCATCACGGCGCCGGTACCATATTGTATGAGGACGAAATTGGCTACCCATATAGGGATGGTCTCATTGCTGAAAGGGTTGCGGGCAAAGGAGCCGGTGAAGACACCCTCCTTCTGCGCAGCGTTAGCGATGCGGTCTTTATAGCTCATACTCTTTTGATGTTCAATGAAGGAGAGGACGCTCTCTTTTTCAGGACGCACCTCTATGAGCTCTGCAATCATAGGATGCTCAGGGGAGAGGAGCAAGAAAGTGGCTCCATAGATAGTATCAATGCGGGTGGTGAAGGTTTCTATCTTATGGCTGGAATCGACTACAGGAAACCCAATCCTTACTCCTACACTTTTTCCTATCCAGTTGCGCTGCATGGTGAGCACATGCTCGGGCCAGCTGGATACCAGCAGAGACATGTCATCCAGTAGCCGGTCGGCATAAGCGGTGATTTTAAAGAACCATTGTTCCTGCTCTCTCTCCTCCACTTCTGTTTCACATCTCCAGCAGCGTCCCCCTTCGGCTTGCTCGTTAGCCAGTACTGTTCGGCAAATGGGACACCAATTGACCTTGCCCTTTTGACGGTACACCAGACCTTGTTCCATCATTTTGAGGAAGAACCACTGATTCCATTTGTAGTATTCAGGTAGGCAGGTGGTCACCTCTCGGTCCCAGGCGTAGCTATAGCCCATTCTTTTGAGCTGGGACCTCATCTTTTTGATATTGTTTAAGGTCCAGCGGGAGGGGTGTGCTTTGTGCTCGATGGCGGCGTTCTCTGCCGGCATCCCCAGAGAGTCCCACCCTATGGGGTGGAGGACATTGAATCCCCGCATTCGCTTGTATCGGGCAACGACATCGCCGATGGAGTAGTTGCGCACATGCCCCATATGAATTCCGGCACCCGAAGGATAGGGGAGCATTTCCAGACAGTAGAACTCAGGCTTGGCAGGGTCCTCGGTCACCTCAAACTCGCGGCTTTCCGACCACAGAGTCTGCCATTTAGTTTCAATGTTCTTGAAATCGTAGCTCTCAGTCATCCTTCTCCTCTGAAAAAGTGTGATTGTCCCTCTTTTTCTCACCCAAAGAGGGATTGAGCGCTGGCTGTTTCTCCAACTTCTTTTTTATCCCGTCCAGCACGCCGTTAATGAATTGGACCGACTCGGCGGTGCTGTATTTTTTGGCAATTTCTAAAGCTTCGTTTATAGCTACCTTCTTGGGGACAGTCTCTTCGTAAAGGAACTCATAGACAGCTATCCGCAGTATGTTTCTGTCAACCGTTGCCATTCTGTCCATCTTCCAGTTCTCGGTGGTCGTGCTGATCAGGTGGTCAATATCTTTCCTATGCTCTACTGAGCCCTTCACTACTCGCTGGGCAAACTCCACCACCTCGGGCTTGAATTTATGAGAGGCGAAAAAGGTGGCGAAGACCTCTTCTACACTCTGACTGGTCATATCGACCTGGAAGAGCATCTGAAGTGCTAATTCCCTCGCTTTTCTGCGGTCACCCATTGTGTCACCTTAATAGAAGTAAGCTATTAGCTCCCTTATATGAAATAAGCATAGGGGTTATGTATGTTTTTACATGTTGCGGTAGAGATTCACCATTTCAATGGCACTGATGGCCGCATCCCATCCTTTATTACCCAATTTGGAGCCTGCTCGCTCTATTGCCTGCTCAAGCGTATCAGCGGTTAAGACACCGAAGCTGATAGGAACCCCGGTCTGAAGAGCGCTGTTGGCGATCCCTTTAATTACCTCAGCACTTAGAAACTCAAAATGGGGTGTGGAACCTCTTATCAGGGCGCCCAGGCAGATGACGGCGTCGAAATCCTTTGACTCCGCCAGTTTCTTAGCTACCAGGGGAAGCTCAAAAGAGCCCGGCACTTTATATATCTGCAAGTCTTCATCCACCGCCCCGTGGCGATGCAGGGCATCGAGGCATCCGCTGAGCAGCCTTTCGCCGATGAATTCGTTAAAACGGCTCAGCACCAGAGCAAACCTTAGCCCCTTAGCTTGTAAATGACCCTCAAAAGTTTTTGGCATGCTTTCTGCTCCTTGCTTCAGAGGTGTGTTCTCCTTTTTCCTTCAATTGTTTTAAATTCAATAAATTCTAACAGAATGGGATAGTCAAGTCAAGCAGGTTTTAAGGCACAGCGAGGCAGAAGCTGAAGTGGAAGCCGAAAGAAATTTTAGCTATATCTTCATTTCTACAGTCACCTGTTCTTGACAGGGAGTGATATCTCTGCTATAGTTTCTCCGCCTTTAAAAGTGAATAAAAACATACTTTCTGCGTATTTATAGTGAAGATATTTGACATATGACTCTGACAGAGCAAGAGATAATTAGCAAGTGCCAGCAGGGAGAGACGAAGTATTACGAGCAACTGGTAAATAAATACAAAAAAAGCGCCTATTTTTACGCACTGGGGATGGTCGGCTCGGCAGAGGACGCCCTGGACCTCTCACAAGAGGCTTTCATCAGAGCTTATCGGTCGATCAAGAGATTCAAGCTCCAGTATCAATTCAAAAATTGGTTCTTCAGGATTCTCACCAATCTGTGCATCAGCCACCTGCGGAAGAGGAGGAGACGGGCAGAGGTCTCCACGGAAGACAGCAAGGGGGCAACGATACCCATTCCCGACGACCACTTCAACCCCCATCTTCTGCTGGAGCGGAAGGAGATTATGAGGCAACTATGGAAGGCTCTATCTGAACTCGGCGATAAGCAGCGAGAGATTATCCTCCTCAGGGATTTTCAGGGTCTGTCTTACAAACAGATATCCGAGATTCTGGAGATACCCCTGGGAACGGTGATGTCTCGGTTGCATCAAGCACGCTCTCGGCTGAGAGTGAAAATGGCAGACTTTATGTGAGGAAATAATCTGAGATGGGTTGTGAGGAGTTTGAAGTATTATTGAACGGGTATATAGATGGGGAGCTAAAGGACCCGGACCTTAAGAGGGTTGAGGAACATTTAGCCGGGTGTCCCCACTGTCGAAAACTGGTAAGAGATTACCGGCGCCTAAAGGAGGTAACCACTGAGATGAGATTTAAAGAGCCTCCACAGGATATATGGAATAGCTATTGGCAGAGGATATTCCATCGAATCACCAGAGGGGCGGGTTGGGTTTTTTTCTTGGTGGGGGTAGTGGCTGTTGCCGGATTTGCCATCTATGAGTTTGCCACCGACCCCGCGGTGGAAGCTCTGCAGAAGCTCATTGTGTTTGCGATATTTGTAGGTTTGGGCTTGTTGCTGATTTCGGTCATCTGGGAGAGGGTAAAGGCAAGCAAAACCGACAAATATAAGGAGATAGAGAGATGATTCTATCAACAAGCAGAGAGATTGTCGGAAAGATGATAGTGAAGACTCTGGGGCTTGTTAAGGGGAACACCATCAGAGCACGACATATAGGAAAGGACATTATTGCCGCCATGAGGAATATCACCGGAGGAGAGATTTATGAGTATACCAAGATGTTAGCTCAGGCCAGGGAAGAGGCCTTAGACCGTATGATAGAGGATGCGGAAAAGTTAGAGGCAAATGCCATAGTAGAAGTGAGGTTTACCACCTCTATGGTGATGAGCGCGGCAGCAGAAATTCTCGCCTATGGCACTGCGGTAGTGGTAGAATAGATGACCAGATACAGATTAGGGGGTCTCAAACAGGATGATTTGCGGAGTTGGGGTTGACCTGGTGGAGATAGACCGCCTCCAGCGAGCAGCTAACCGATGGGGCGAGAGGTTGGTTGGGAGGTTGTTTACTGCTCGGGAAGTGGACTATTGCAAAAGAAAGAAGAAGGGTTATTACCGTTCTCTGGCAGGTAAGTTTGCCGCCAAGGAAGCGCTTTGGAAAGCCCTGGGAGCCATGGGGCTCCAGGGATTGAGTTGGAAGAGCCTGGAGATTTTAAGCGACCCCCAAAATAAGCCCTACTTTGCCAAAACCGAAGCTCTTCAAAAAAAGTTAGCCGCGCGGGGGATAAAGGGAGTGTTCCTTTCCATCACCCATACGCGTAATCATGCCCTTGCTCTGGTGATTTTGACTGAAGGATGAGTTCTTTTACTCTTCTTCATCAGGGGGGAATATTTTACCGGGATTGAGGATATTATTGGGGTCAAAAATCTTTTTTATAGATTTCATAAGATTTATGGTTGGCTGGTCAAGCTCCATAGAAAGATAAGGGGCTTTGGTAAAGCC
>JAOUOQ010000125.1 GCA_029880275.1 Candidatus Aminicenantota bacterium
CTTGGTGGCACCCTCCATCAGCCGCTCCAGGTCATAAGTGACCGTTTTCGCCATAATGGTTTTTTCCAGGGCTTTGACGATGATATCGGCGGCTTCCTGCCAGCCCATATATTCTAACATCATCACCCCGGAAAGGGTGAGGGAACTCGGGTTTACCTTATCGAGCCCCGCATACTTGGGAGCAGTACCATGGGTGGCCTCAAAGAGGGCTATGTAGTCCCCTATATTGGCTCCTGGCGCCAGACCGAGCCCTCCCACCTGGGCAGCGCATGCATCGGAAAGATAGTCACCGTTGAGGTTCGGCAAAGCTATGACGCTGTATTCAGCAGTGCGGGTAAGAATTTGCTGGAGCATAGAGTCGGCTACCCTATCTTTGACAACAAACTTGCCAGGGGGCGGCTCCCCACCATATTTTTCGGTCAGCTCGCTTTCGGTAACGGTGTAATCCCCGAACTCCTCCTTAGCTATCTCATATCCCCAGTCGCGGAAGGCTCCTTCGGTGAACTTCATTATATTTCCCTTATGAACCAGGGTGACGCTGGGGAGCTTCCTGTCAATGGCATAGCGAAGGGCTTTCCGCACCAGGTTCTTGGTAGCCGTCTCACTGATGGGCTTGATGCCGATTCCGGAATCCTCCTTGATGGAGCAACCCATCTCCTGATTGAGGAACTGGATGATTTTTTTCACCTCAGGGGTGCCTTCTGCCCACTCTATCCCGGCGTACACATCCTCGGTATTCTCCCTGAAAATAATCATATTCATCCGCTCGGGATGTTTCACCGGGCTGGGTACACCTTTGAAATAGCGCACCGGTCGCACACAGGCGTAAAGGTTGAGGGTTTGCCGCAGGGTGACATTGAGGCTCCGGTAGCCCCCGGCTATGGGGGTGGTCAGAGGACCCTTGATGGCGACAATGAAGTGCCGAATAGCCTCGTAGGTGTCACGCGGAAGAACCTCACCGTAAACCTTCTGCCCCTTATCCCCGGCAAACATCTCCAGCCAAACAATCCTTCTCTTTCCCCGGTAAGCCTTCTCCACTGCGGCATCGAGCACTCGCTTGGCAGCAGCCCAAATATCCGGTCCCACTCCATCCCCTTCAATAAAGGGGATGATGGGCTCATCAGGCACCTTCAGTCTCCCATCCTCTATCCCTATCTTACTTCCCTCCTTAGGGACAGTTAATTTATCAAAATTTACCATCTACTCCTCCCTAATACCGATAGCAGAAGGTTAATGTTACAAATGTTCTTTTCTCATTTCAATTTAAAGTCGCCGTATTTATGGATATAGTTGGCTAATCCTCCCTCCTGGAGAATTTTAGTCATTACCGGTGGCAAGGGGGGAAAGCTCAGCTCTATGTTTTTAGTATGGTTGATCACCTTCCCTTTCAACAAGTCTACTTCCAGCTCGTCCCCTTCGTCTATCTTATCGGTATCGCATATGATAGCAGGTAGCCCCACATTAATGCAGTTACGGAAAAAAATGCGAGCAAAAGATTTAGCTAACACGGCACTGACCCCGGCTATCTTGATTATAGTAGGAGCATGCTCACGGCTGGAGCCGAGTCCGAAGTTCCCTCCTCCCACCACAAAGTCCCCCGGTGCCATGCTGGAGGCAAATTCCGATCGAGCATCCTCCAGAACATGCTTGGCTAACTCGGGCAGGTTCGAGCGGAGATGAAAGAGCCTCCCCGGGGCGATGTGGTCGGTGCTTATGTTATCCCCAAACTTCCAGGCTTTCCCTCTCATTGCGGTCATCCTATCACCTCTCTTGGGTCGGCGATTTTCCCCTCAAGGGCTGCTGCCGCTGCTGTGGCCGGAGATGCCAAATAGATGAAGCCATTAGGATTGCCCATTCTCCCCTTGAAGTTCCGGTTCTGGGTTGACAGGCACGCCTCCCCATCCCCTAACACCCCTTGGTGAATGCCCACACAGGGACCGCATCCAGGGCTCTGGATGGAAGCCCCGGCCTGGTTGAGGATAGACAGGGTCCCTTCTTCCAAAGCCTCCTGATAGACTTTCCGGGAAGCCGGCACTACTATGAGACGGGTATCGGGATGTTTTTTCTTCCCTTCTAAGATCTGTGCAGCGATACGGAGGTCTTCCAGTCTCCCGTTGGTGCAAGTGCCGATAACCACCTGGTCTATTTTGACATCCTGGCAGTCCTTGTGCTCTATGGTTCTGGTGTTGTCCACGGTGTGGGGGAAAGATATGGTGGGCAGAATCTTGCTGGCGTCTATCTCGAAGCTCCGCTCATAGGTGGCATCCTCGTCCGCCCACAGCTCCCGATAGCTTTTGCCGCGTCCATGCTTTAATAAGAATTCCCTGGTCTTTTCATCCGAGAAGATAATGCCGCATTTCGCTCCAGCTTCCACTGCCATATTGGACATGGTGAGTCGCTCACTCATCTCCATATTCTCAATAGTCTCTCCACCGAACTCCATTGACTTATAAGTAGCCCCATCAGCTCCGATCATGCCTATAATGTGGAGGATGAGGTCTTTGGCATATACCCCCGGCTGGAATCGTCCGTGCACCACAAATCGATAGCTCTCGGGAACCCTTAGCCAGGTCTTCCCCAGAGCGATACCGATGGCCACATCGGTAGAACCCATCCCTGTACCCAAAGCCCCTAAAGCTCCCGCTGTACAGGTGTGGGAGTCGGCTCCGATGACAATATCCCCCGGTCTCACAAAGGATTCGTTAATCACCTGATGGCAGACTCCATCGCCCACCTCGGAGACATAACAGCCGGTCTTCCGGGCGAACTGACGCAGGGTGATGTGGTCGTTAGCTAACTCCTTGCGGGGACTGGGAGAGGCATGGTCGATAAAAAGTACCGTCTGCTGGGGGTTGGCCGCCTTCTCCAGGTTTATCTTTCGCAGCTGGTTTATAGCCAAAGGTCCAGTTCCGTCCTGCACCAGGCAGACATCGACTGGCGTTACTACTATCTCCCCGGCGACAACCTCTCGACCCACATGCTCACTGATGATTTTTTCTGCAAGCGTCTTCCCCATAAGACCCTCTCCTTGCTAATAATTTTAATATGACCTTTATATATTGAAGTAAAGTCTAAGTTGCAAAGGAAAGAGATATACCTCTTTAAAAGCCTGTAATAATATCATAAGGTTCCCTTTGTGTCAAGATAAATAGGAGTTCCAATTTCCCCCCTTTCAAGCTTCAGGGAATCAAGCAATTTCGGGCAGCTAAAGGAGATTTTTTCTGGCTAAAAATGAGGGTAGCCGCTGGGCGGGGGGGTCTCCAGGTGGCTTAAGTCGTTTATAACCTTCACCTGGAATCCATGCGAGGTTTTTTCAATCAGGTTCACACAGGTACTGTTCTGGATAAGCTTCCAGTAATCCCTCGGCTCCATCTTAAGGCAGTGCATGAGAATAACCCGGTTAACCCCCCCATGACCGACAATCAATATCCTATCCCAGTTCGCCTGGTTGACCAGCTCAAGGAAGCGCGGAACCACCCGCTGCCATAAGTCATGCAGGCTCTCCCCCTTGGGCATTTTGACCTGGTGAGGCTTCTTTTTCCACAAGCGGAATTCCCGGGGGAAGCGCTCGGCTATCTCGTCCACCCGCAACCCTTCCCACAGACCGTGGTTAATCTCACAGAATGCCGGTTCCAGAATTATGGGAGGGGAATTACCCTCTATGATGATTTCCGCCGTCTGGCGGGCGCGCTGCAAGGGGCTGGAGTAAACCAGGTCGAACTTAACCTTCCTCAATCGCCCGGCAAGCTGTCTGGCTTGTTCAATGCCAGCATCGCTGAGGGGGATATCCTGACCCCCCTGGTATTTTCTCTCCTTGTTCCATTCGGTTTCAGCATGACGGACAAGGTAGATGAGTTTCATTCTCCCGACCCCATTATAATATAGCATGATGATTCAGCCGCCTCGGTCTCAACTGCCACCTCCATGAAAAAGGGTTGAGCGCTCTATTTAATACATCGTAATTAATAGAGGAAGAGTGCTGCCATAGGCGCGGAAACCCCATACACTTGTGGGCAACTATTTCCACCATGCTCTCCTTTGCATGCTCTAATATCTTCTGGGCATCCATATCTCCTCCTCCATCAGGAGGGCTGGAGATAGCCAAATTAAGCAAATTTGGAGAATAACTATACCACAAACAACTCTCGGTGTCTAAGCAATTTTTGAAAATCAAAAAAGACCTTTTGGGACATCTTCCCCCTTGCGGGAGATAGTGGAAAATATGCTATATTAATAGAAGTATGTGGTAAGAGAAGGGGTATCTCTCTTTATGATAAATTGAAAATCATCACCATCACTAACTGGAGGTAGTGAAAAATGGCTGATAAGCGTAAGTTCCTTGTAGGTGGGAAATGGCACATCTCTTCAGAGGAGATGGAAGTACTAAATCCTTATAATGGCGAAACGGTGGGAGTAGTCTGCAGGGCAACGGCTGAAGACATCGAGGAGGCAACCACCACCGCGGTAAAGGCATGGGAGACAACCAGAAAGCTCCCTCTTTTTCAGAGGGCGGAAATCCTACAAAAGGTCTCATCGGGGATTGAAAAGCGAAAGGAAGAGTTAGCCCGCACCATATGCCTTGAGGCGGGCAAACCGATCAGCCAGGCACGGATGGAGGTCTCCCGCGCGGTAAACACCTTTCAGATAGGAGCCGAAGAGGCTAAGCGCATAGGGGGAGAGCTCATACCTCTGGATTTGATGCCCCGCGGACTGAACCGGGTCTCCATAACCCGCCGCTACCCTCTTGGTCCCGTGATTGCCATATCCCCCTTCAATTTTCCGCTGAATCTCGTTGCCCACAAGCTGGCTCCCTGCATTGCCTCGGGCAATCCCATGGTTCTTAAGCCCTCCTCCGCCGCCCCCCTCACCGCCTTGATTCTGGCGGAGATAGTGCTGGAAGCGGGCTTCCCTCCCCCGGCGCTCAGCGTGCTCCCCTGCCGCCCCGCGCTGGCGGAAAAGATGGTGGCTGACGATAGGTTTAAGCTATTGACCTTCACCGGAAGCTCTGATGTAGGCTGGAGGCTCAAGGGAATAGCGGGGAAGAAGCGCACCCTATTGGAGCTGGGAGGGAACGCTGCAGTCATCGTCCATAAAGATGCCGACCTCGACTTTGCCGCTGACCGCTGTGTGACAGGTGGGTTCAGCTTTGCCGGTCAGATATGCATATCGGTGCAGAGGGTGTATGTGCAGGAGGAGGTCTACCCCTCTTTCCAAGAGAAATTTCTAAAAAGGGTGAGGGAAATCAAAACAGGAGACCCTCAGGATGAAAAGACTCTCTCCGGTCCAGTGATTGACGATGGAGCTGCCGACCGCATTATGGAGTGGCTCGAAGAAGCTCAAAACCACGGGGCAACCCTCCTTACGGGCGGTGAGCGGAATGGGAGAATGATTCAGCCCACGGTGCTGTCCAATGTTGATCCTCGCCTCAGGATAAGCTGCCGGGAGGTGTTTGGTCCGGTGGTTATCCTTGCCCCTTATAAGGACTTCAAGGAGGCGGTGGCCAGGGTTAACGACTCGGTCTACGGTCTGCAGGCGGGAGTGTTCACTAAAGATGTGCACTCCATCTTCTATGCCTTTGATGAGATAGAGGTCGGTGGAATGCTGATCAACGACATTCCTACCTGGCGCATTGACCACATGCCTTATGGTGGAGTGAAAGATTCGGGGATGGGGCGCGAGGGGCTGAAGTATGCTATTGAAGAGATGACCGAACTACGGCTGCTGATATTTAACCTGCAATCTTCTTAGCCTTGCTTTAGAGGCGGAAGTTGTAACTCATTTTGACGAAAAAAGTCCGTCCAGTATGGTAAAACTGCTCCAGAGGGTT
>JAOUOQ010000126.1 GCA_029880275.1 Candidatus Aminicenantota bacterium
GTCTAATAATCATCGGAAAGAGTTTACACATCTCCTCTCTCTATTTCAACCCTATTTATCGCTTGAAATGGATATAAAGGCGCTGCTTATTCGTATCTTAAAGCATCTATGGGACTTAATTTGGAAGCCTTGCGGGCAGGATAAAAGCCAAAGAATACCCCTACCGCAGCACTGAATACGAACGCCAGCCCAATAGAGGCGCCCGACACCACGGTTGGCCAGCCAGCAATGGAGGAGATAATCCTGGACCCAATAATCCCGGTGATAATTCCCATTAAACCTCCAGTCAGGCTGAGGACAACCGCCTCTACCAGAAACTGCATGAGGATATCCCTATCCCTTGCTCCCACGGACATCCTTATTCCTATCTCCCGAATTCTTTCCGTCACCGACACGAGCATGATATTCATAATCCCGATGCCACCCACCAGAAGGGAGACAGAGGCGATACCTGCCAGGAGCATAGTCATAGTCCCGGCGGTCTCGGCAACCGCCTCCTGTACATCCGCCATATTCCTGATGTTGAAATCGTCTTCCTCGTAATCTGCCAGGTTGTGCCTTCGACGCAGCAGCTCACTGACCTCCTGTTCGGCATTGCTCATGCTTTCGGCACTCACGGCTGAAATGACTATATTATTTATGTGTTGAATCCCTAATAGCCTTTTCTGAGCTGTGGTATAAGGAACCAGTATCACATCATCCTGGTCGTACCAGCCCCCCGACTGACCCCTCTGCGCCAGAACACCAAGCACAGTGAAAGGAATCTGCCTTATTCTAATAATCTCCCCCATGGGGTTTGCATCTTCGAATAGGTTCTCCACTACTGTCTTCCCCAGAATGCAGAACTTCGCCGCTCCTCTGACATCGCTACTTCGGAAGAAGCTCCCTGCTTCCATCTTCCAGCCCCTGATAGCGAGAATGTCAGCACTGGTGCCCGAGATGGAGGGATTCCAGTTTTTATTCTTATACACTACCTGAGCACGGGTGCTCACTTCCGGGGAGACCATTTCAACGGAGGGGCACTCTTCTACGATAGCTTCGGCATCCTCTGGCCTCAGAGAGGTTCTGCTACCCCATCCTCCATGGACACCATGGCGGAAGGCGCTTCCCGGGCGGACGAATAAAAGGTTGCTTCCCAGCTGGGATATTCTCTCTTGAACAGAGACCTTCGCCCCCTGCCCTATACTGATCATAGCCACTACCGCCAGCACGCCTACAATAATCCCCAGCATGGTCAGAAAGGAACGCATCTTATTCTTATTCAATGCTTTCAAAGCTGCTTGTATAGTCTTCAGAAGGCTCATAGGACAATCTCCATCTTCTCACTTAATAGGTTGTTTAATTGTTAATAATTTGCTCTTTTATAATCTCCCCGTCTCTAAACAATATCATTCTTTTGGCAGACCTGGAAATTTCTAAATCGTGAGTTACCAAAAGTATGGTAATCTTTTTTTCTTGGTTCAAGCTTTTAAAGATTTCCATAATCTCGGCACCGCTCTGGCTATCCACATTTCCGGTGGGCTCGTCAGCCAGAATTATGGAGGGACTGTTCACCAATGCCCGGGCAATAGCAGCCCGCTGCTGCTCTCCGCCGGAAAGCTGAGAGGTGTAATGTGTTTCCCTGCCTGAAAGCCCGACCAAGGTCAGGGACTCCTCTGCTAATCTCCTCCTATTCCTTGCTGTAATATTGGAATAAAGCAGGGGTAATTCCACATTCTCCAGAGCAGTCGTGCGTGGTAGGAGGTTGAACATTTGAAAAACAAAGCCAATTTTCTTGTTGCGAACATAAGCCAGCTGTCTTTTATCGAGCTTTGATACCTCAGTCCCCTCCAGCAGATAATTTCCGGAGGTCGGTTTATCCAGACAGCCAATGATATTCATAAGAGTGGATTTGCCAGAGCCCGATGGTCCCATTATAGCTAAGAAATCCCCACTGCTGACCTTAAAGGATACGCCCCGTAGAGCAACAACTTCAACCTCCCCCATGTAATAGATTTTGGTTAAATTCTCCACTCTGATCAGCTCCTTATCCTCTCTGTTATTCATCTCATCCTCTCCACAGTAAAATGTGGCTTACGCTAAGGTCATCGCCGTGGTCCGAAAGGCATGAACCCACCGCGTCTATCTCCTTCTGAAGCTGTAGGCGTGCCGCCTTCCATTCCGATAATTATCAATTGCCCCTCCTCCAAGTCCCCCCGGCGCACTTCGGTGTAGTTATAATCTTTTATTCCCGGCAAGAAGAAGACGGGGACCGGCTCATTCTTCTCATTCAGGGTCCACACTATGGAAGCGCTGTTCCTTAAAGCTATCCTCGCTCTTCTGGCTTCTTCTCCGCTTCTTTCTGGCATCTGTCGCCTGGCTTCTTCTCCTCCTTCTGACCTCTCTCCCCCCATTCCTTGCATGAGGGATGCCAACTTTTCACGAGACAGAGGAGGATTGAAGCCCACCGCTTGATTGTGTACCATGAGCACATCTTTACTCTCAGCAACGATAATGGTGACTGTGGCTGTCATCCCGGGCTTTAGCTTCAGCTCTGGATTTTCTACCTCTATGATGGAATCATAGGTTATCACATTTTGAAGCTCCACCGGCGAGAACCTCACCTGGGTAACTCTACCATAAAAGGTATCATCGGGGAAGGCGTCCACCGTAAATTTAGCCTGCTGACCCTCTTTCACCTTGCCGATGTCTGCTTCGTCTACACTGCAGTTAACTTGCATTTGCCTCAAATCGTTGGCAATGACGAAGAGAACCGGCGCCTGAAAGCTGGCCGCTACCGTCTGTCCTACATTGACATTACGAGAGATCACTATGCCATCGATAGGTGATTTTATTACTGTGTGCTCAAAATCTACACTGCTGGTATCGAGCTGGGCTTGAGCTTGCTCCAGTCGAGCCTGGTTGGCTTTCACATCTGCCTGGGAGGAAAGGTAGAGCTCCTCTGACTTCTCCCGCTCTTCAGGGGAGACCAGCCCCCTTTGGAAAAGCTCCTCAGCCCGCTCCAGACTCTTCTTGGCATTCCTCTCGTTAACCTGCGATTTCTCCAGCGCGGCTAAAGCGCTGCGGTAATTGGCTTCGTTCTGTTTTACCCGGGTGAGAAATAACGACTGCTCCAGCTCAGCAATAACCTGACCTTCTTTAACCTGAGAATTAAAATCAGCATAGAGCTTGGCAATCCTTCCCGAAACCTGGCTCCCTACCTCTACTGTAGTGATGGCGTCCAGGCTGCCAGTGGTCACCACTGTCGCCTGAATATCTCCCCTGGCCACGGGCTCTGTCCTGTATTTGACAGAGGAAGCTCCTCTATTATTGAGCAGAGTATATCCCACCGCAATAGCTGCCACAACAAAGGGTAAGATGATAAATAGTGAAAGGGTTTTCTTCTTCATCTGTCTACTCCTGACTCGTTAAAATTTTCACTTACCATTTTACTATTATTAGACTATCAATAACACCAAAAAGTTAAATAAAAGAGAGATAATATTTGATGAATCAAGCTACCTTTTTAAGATTAGTCAAAAATGCATCTGCTATAATCTGCTATGGGAAAATACCCACTCTTCATTTTATCAAAGAAAGGTTATTTTATCTCTATGAATAATCAAACAGCAACTCCCAACTATTAGATATCCTTTTGGCAGAGAGGGATAAAAAGCTTGACTTTCCGCGCGGTTCTGCTATGCTAAATTAAAAAATATGTTACATACAGAGCAAATTCTGGATATTTTCAGAAGAACCGGAGCCTGGCAAGAAGGGCATTTTTTATTAAGCTCAGGACTCCATAGCCCTGCTTATTTGCAGTGTGCCCTGGTATTACAATATCCTGATCTGGCAAGGCAATTGGGGGATGAGCTCGGCAGGCTCTCAAAAAATGTAGGGGCGACCTGCGTGGTCTCCCCTGCTCTGGGTGGTATTATTATCGGCTACGAAGTAGCTCGCTTTCTGGGCGTCAGAGCCCTCTTCTGCGAGAGGGAGCAACGGAAAATGACACTGCGGCGGGATTTTAGGGTTACACCCCGTGACAAGGCGCTTATAATCGAGGATGTTATCACTACCGGTAAATCTACCCGAGAATTAATCCAAATAATGCGGAAGCACGGTACTGCTGTAGTGGGAATAGGCGCCATAATCAACAGAGGGGTGACCGATATAGAACAAGGGCTCCCTTGCTACTGCTTAGCCACGATCAAAATCCCTACTTACTCCAAAAACCAGTGCCCTCTTTGTCGGGATAAAAAGATACCCCTTATAAAACCGGGCAGCCGCTGAAACCGCCAACAAAGCCTCCACTCCAGCGGATTCTTGATTATTTTTTCTTTAAGCGTTATAATTAATCTAAAATATCCTTAAAGGGGGGGATATCTATGAAAAAAATATTAGCATTAATTATTACCATTCTGGTAATTATAGGAGGAGTCATCTTAATAGGGATGCTCCTCAGAGGAACATCGGTAGACAGAATTGAGAAGCTCATCCCCGAAACCACCCTCGCCTACTTTTCGCTCTCAGATATATCCCAGGCTAAAGAGGATATAAAAGACACCAGGCTGTGGCATGCCTTACAGGAAGCAGAGCTCCTGCCGCAACTGAGAAAGCTCTGGGGGGAAAAGGTTGAAGAGTTTGCCCAGGAAACCGGGGTCAGTATAGGACAAATCATTCCTTTTTTTAGCCGAGCTGCAGCCATAGCCATTACTTCCTTTGACCCATCCGAAGCAATCCCCCTGGGAGTGGTAATTGCAGCCGATGCGGCCGGCACTAAGAAGGCTCTAAATAAATACCTCAAGGACACCCTTACTCCACAGCTAAAAGAAAAGGGGCTTCTCATTGGTGAGGTTGAGCATAAAGGAATTACATACCATTATTGGGCTTCAACTTCAGGGAAAAAGGTGTGCTATGGATTCCTGAAGAATATCTTCTTGGTATCGGTTACTGGTGAAGAGACCTTCAAGGCTGTTATAAACACTCATCAAGGGGAGAATGATTCACTGCGGAAGTACCGACCCTTCAGGCGAATTAAGAGGCTGCTGGGCTATAAGAAGGGTGCTCTCGGTTACCTAAATTTTAAGCTGTTCCTTGAGCAGAGTTCTATCCTTTCTTTATTAAATGCTGCCTCGAAGAGCGAACTCTTAAAACTTAGCGGTATCACCTCCCTGGAAACCATCGGCTATTACTCCTTTGTTGAAGAGGAAGGTTTCAAAGAGCGGTTTTTCCTGGCTACTGAAAAGCATCCCCAAGGTCTGCTAAAAATAATGTTGCGCCACCCACCGCGGAAGATGCATTCCCCGGCTTATGTCCCCAGAAGTATAAAAAACCTTTCCATTCTCACTTTTGAAGACCCTCCGGAGCTATGGGAGGAGATAGATGAAATGCTTTCCACCATCCTTGCCGAGGAGAACTATAACCGGTTCAAAGAACGACTCAGCGCAGCGGAAAAAGGGCTGAACTTTAGCTTGCAGGAAGACTTCCTGGAGTGCCTGGGCAATGAGTTAGCCGTGGGAACTGACATAGCTCCCCTCTTAGCTCTTTCTGAAAAACTGACTCCTCAGACCATAATGGCGAGGCTCCCTGTCATTCTCCTTATAAAAGTGGAAAATCAGAAAAGGTTTACCCGCACGATGGATAGGGCATTATCCCTGGCTAACTTAACTTTGAAGGCAGCATCCAAAGAGGAAATGTGTGGAGACCGCTCTGTGAAGTATATGGAACTCGAACTGGCGGGTCAAAAAATTAGCCCGGGCTTCGCTTTTGTGGAGGACTTTCTGATTATAGGAAATGATAAGTCGTTGGTCAGAGAGGCAATTAACGC